>NZ_BOVK01000030.1 GCF_018403685.1 Xylanibacillus composti | reverse complement strand
ACGCCCATGCTGGGCGTACCAGCAAAGGCTGTTCGCCATGACGGCGAACAGCCTTTTTCATTACTTCTTTATTACGCAAATCTCTCATCAAACATTCTTTGGATCAATTTTGCGTGGTATGACATACGTCCAGTGATCGCGCGCAGCATATGCATGGGTCAGATGCTCGCGCGCTTCTTCCACCAGCTGTTCGATCTCATCCCCTTTATAGCGGGAGCTGAAATGCGTCATAATCAAGCAGCCTGCCCCGCATTCGACCGCCAATCTTGCAGCCTGGTCGCTCGTTGCATGATAATAGCGATGAGCCAAATCGGCCTCCGCTTTCGCAAACGTCGCTTCATGCACGAGCACATCTGCGTTTCGCGCAAGTCTTTTCGAGCCCTCGCACAGCCGGGTATCGCCCAGGATGGCGACAATTCGGCCGGGTATCGGTTCGGACAAATAGTCAGCGGATTGCAGAATGCGTCCATTCTCCAGCGCAATGCTTGCTTCTTTCTTGAACCGCGCGTACAGCGGGCCCGGCTTCAGCCCTTCTGCCTCCAGCTTTTCCGTGAGCAGTCTTCCCGGCTTGTCCTTCTCGCATATCCGGTATCCGTAACTCTCAATGCGATGCTCCAGCAGGGCTGCTTCCACTACAAAATGATCGTCCTCGAATATCCGGCCGTCTCCCTTGACCTGCCCCTGCTCGTCCACATCCAGTTCTTCTATGATCAGCTCATATTCCAGATGAGCCTGGCTGACTTGCAGGGCTGTCTCCAGAAAGGCCCGCACGCCCGGCGGCCCGATCAAAGTCAGCGGTGTATCTCCCCCTTGATACGAACGGCTGGTCAGCAGCCCGGGCAAACCGTACAGATGGTCTCCGTGCAGATGGGTGATGAAGATCTTTTCCAGCTTGCCCAGCTTGACAGATGAATGCATTATTTGGTGCTGCGTGCCTTCCCCGCAGTCAAACAGCCAGAAGCTGCCGCGCTCGGCGTTCAATTGCAATGCGATGGCGGTAACATTTCTTTCCTTCGAGGGCATGCCTGCACCCGTCCCCAGAAACACCAGCTCCACTTGTCCTCACCCCCCGTTGCCTGCAGTCTGATTCTTCAGCCTCTTGCTTAACCAGCAGTCCGACACTGGCTGGTTCAACCGAGGCTCGAACAGACGGGAGCGGTCCCGTCTGTTCCGATTGTGACTATTCGCCTTTGTCCACGTTGAAATAGCGTGCTTCCGGATGAGCGAATACCATTGCCGATACCGAAGCCTCCGGTTCCATCATAAATCCTTCCGTCAGCTCCACGCCGATATCCTGCGGCTTCATCAGATCGAACAGCAGTGCCTGATCGTCCAGATTCGGACACGCCGGATAGCCGAACGACACACGAATGCCCCGATAGCGGGCGCCAAACCGCTGCTTCATGGTCATGTCCGCCGGGTCCGGGAAGCCCCAAATATCGCGCATCATATGGTGGACACGCTCAGCCAGCGCTTCGGCCGTCTCCAGAGCGACTGCTTGCAGCGCATGAGAGCGCAGGTAATCGCCCTTGTCCTTCCATTCCGTCGAGCGTTCGCGGATTCCTTTGCCCGCGGTCACTACCAGGAACCCGACATAATCCATGACGCCGCTGTCAACCGGCTTCAGGAAATCGGCCAGGCAAAGGTACGGCTCTTTGTTCTGGCGCGGGAAATCAAACGTCTTGATCAGCTTGCTGTGGTCGGCCGGATCGTAGATGCGGATCGTGTTGCCTTGCGACTGCGCCGGGAAGAAGCGGTACATCGCATTGGCTTCGAGAATCCCTTCATCTGCTGCTTCCTTCAGAATGTCGTCGACGACTTCCTTCAGTTCTGTTGCCTTCGGGTCCCGATTGGCCAGCAGCTCGTCCACCTTGCCCTTCAAGCCCAGATGGTGGCCTAGCAGCATCTGCATGTTGATATAAGGAATTACATGGCTGATGGGATACTTGCGCATCACATGGCGTTCCAGATCCGGCGGCGTGAAGACCGGCACATCCTGGGACACTTCCGAGCGCACAACCCTTGCCGGCTCGGACAGTTGCTTCTTAGTGTTGCCCGATTCCTGCACGTCCGATTCCTTCCATTGCCGAAGCTCTTCGATCATCCGCTGGCGATGCTCCGGATTCGTTAACTGGTTGGCCAGCTCAAGACCGTTCATCGCATCCTTCGCATAGAGCACGAGGCCTTCATACTCGCGGGCGATGCGATTGCGCGTGAAGTTGCGGGTCAACGCGGCTCCGCCTACCAGAATCGGCACGTCGATGCCTGCATTGCGCAAATCCTGGGCGGTTACGACCATTTGCTGCGCAGACTTTACAAGCAAGCCCGACAAGCCGATGGCGTCAGGCTTTTCCTTTCGGAACGCCTCGATTAACGTTTCCGGCGGCACCTTAATGCCCAGGTTGATGATTTCATACCCGTTGTTAGACAGAATGATCTCCACCAAATTTTTGCCGATATCGTGCACATCTCCCTTGACCGTGGCCAGCAAGATCTTGCCCTTTGCAGCCGAATCGGCCTTCTCCATGTGCGGCTCCAGATGCGCAACCGCCGCTTTCATCGCCTCCGCGCTCTGCAGCACCTCAGCCACGATAAGCTCGTTGTTATTGAACAGCCGGCCAACCTCGTCCATGCCGGCCATCAGCGGCCCGTTGATAATATCAAGCGGCTTGTACTTCGTCAGCGCTTCATCCAGATCCTTGTACAGCCCTTCCTTCGTCCCTTCCACAATGTAGCTGGCCAGTCGCTCCTCCAGCGTCAAATTCGACGCCTTCTCCTTCTTCTCTACCTTCTTTTCACGGAAGTACGCAACGAAATTGGCAAGATTCTCATCATTCGTTTCGAAGATAAGCGCTTCGGCGAGCTTGCGTTCCTCTTCCGGGATGGAAGCGTAGCGCTCCAGCTTCTCGGTATTGACAATCGCGTAATCGAGTCCCGCTTTTGTAGCATGGTACAGGTAGACCGAGTTGATTACCTCGCGGCCGGCATTCGGCAAGCCGAACGATACGTTGCTGACGCCAAGGATCGACTTGCATGCCGGCAGCTCCTTCTTCAGCAAGGCGATGCTGTCAATCGTTGCCTTCGCGGAACCGATATACTGCGGGTCGCCTGAGCCTACCGGGAACATGTTCGGATCGAAAATAATATCCTCCGGATTCAATCCATAATCGTTCACCAAAATATCATACGATCGCTTGGCAACCCGCAGCTTGTCCTCCACCCACACGGCCATGCCCTTCTCGTCAATCAGGCCGACCACGACGGCCGCGCCGTACTGATGCACTAGCGGAACGACCTTCTCGAAGCGATCCAGTCCGTCCTCCAGGTTGATCGAGTTGATAATCGCCTTGCCTTGGGAAAACTTCAATCCAAGCTCTATGACTTCATGATCGGTAGAATCGATCATCAGCGGCACCTTGACCTTCTTCACCACTTGCTGCAAAAAGGCCGTCATGTCCTGCTTCTCGTCCCGTTCGGAATCCTGCAGGTTGATATCGATAATATGCGCGCCGCCCTTCACCTGCGCACGGGCGATTTCGGATGCTTCCTCATACTTGCCTTCGGCAATCAGCCGCTTGAACTTGCGGGAGCCGAGCACATTCGTCCGTTCCCCAACCATAAGCGGCCGATTGTCCTCTTCCACATAAAGCACCTCAATGCCGGACACGGCAGGCGGGTGCGACCCGCCGCTTGGACGCGGCTTATACTGCTTCATTGTTTCTGCCAACGCGCGAATATGCTCAGGCGTCGTGCCGCAGCAGCCGCCAGCGATGTTCAGCCAGCCCTGTTCGGCAAAGCCGGCCAGCTTCTTCGCCAGCGATTCCGGCGATTCATGGTAATGCCCGTTCTCGTCCGGCAAGCCTGCGTTCGGGTAACAGCTGATTGCAGCCTTGGACACTTCGGACAGCGTCCGAATATGATCCCGCATGAATTCGGGGCCCGTCGCACAGTTCAGCCCGATGGAAACCGGGTCCAAGTGCTCCAGCGAAATGTAGAAGGCATCGATCGCTTGTCCGGCAAGCGTTGTGCCCATCGGCTCGATCGTGCCGGATATCATAATCGGCAGTTTGGTCCCCAGCGTGTCGAATGCGCGGCGGATGCCGATGCTTCCCGCCTTGACATTAAGCGTGTCCTGCGATGTTTCCAATAGCAGCGCATCTACTCCCGCTTCGACAAGCGCAAGCGCCTGCTCATAATAGCTCTCTACCAACGCGTCGAACGTCACCCCGCCTGTTACGGACAGTGTTTTCGTCGTCGGACCGAGCGCGCCGGCCACATAGCGCGGCCATTCTGGCGTCGAGTATTTCTCTGCCGCTTCAATAGCCAGCTTGGCGGCGGCAAGATTCAGCTCGCGCGCCCTTTCCGGGATATCGTATTCGGCCAGAACGACACTCGTTGAGCCGAACGTGTTCGTCTCGATAATGTCAGCGCCCGCTTCCAAATAAGCTTCGTGAATCTCTCGCAGCAAGTCCGGTCGGGTAACAGACAACAGCTCGTTGCAGCCGTCATACTCTTCGCCGCCGAAATCCTCGGCTGTCAGATTTGCCTGCTGAATCATCGTGCCCATGGCCCCGTCCAGCACTAATATTTTTTTCTGCAATTGCTCACGCAATGTCGGTTTCGCCATTCCTACGTTTCCTCCTCTATCGCACCGCTTCGACAGTTTCCCACCAAAGCGGGTTTCGCGCACAGCATGTAATGACTTCTAGTCTATCAAATCTCGCATAAAATTTCCATGCAATTCATAGTAGCTCACTCGGATTTTATTGGTTTATGGTCGACAGGGCCTAACCTATCCACTATAATAAGGGATATCTATAATGAAATCCTAGAGGAATTTATGAAAAGCGAGGGGTATACCATGGCAGAAATTCGCATTCGCAACACCAATGAGCGCATTTCCGGCGAGGATAATGTGAAAGCATTCCTAGACAAGCAAGAAGTGCTCTACGAGCACTGGGATCCGAACAAGCTGCCGGAGGCATTGCGGGAAAACTTCCAATTAAGCGACGAAGACAAGGCGCAGATACTCTCTACCTTTGATACGGAAATCCGCGACCTGGCCGGACGCCGCGGCTACAGAACCTGGGACGTCATTGCGTTGTCCGAAGCTACGCCTAACCTGGAGGAGCTCTTGAAGAAGTTTGAGCAGGTTCACACTCATACAGAAGACGAGGTTCGCGCCATTACAGCAGGCAAAGGCATCTTCATTATTAAAGGCGATGAAGAAACCGGCTATTTCGACGTAGAGTTGAATGCCGGCGATGTCATCTCCGTACCGGAAGGCAAGCCGCACTTCTTCACCCTGATGGAGAACAAGCAGATTGTCGCTGTGCGTCTGTTCATTGAAACCGAAGGCTGGATTGCGCACAAGTACGACGACCCTGCATTCCAGGGCGCATAAGTTTTTCATCCGCAGGGCTTGAAACCCTGCTGCATCCCTAGCAAAAAAGCTGCCCGGCCGTTCAGGCTCGGGCAGCTTTTTCCGTATGATCCGCTTATCCAATCCGTTCGATGTTTCAGTTCCACGCCGCTTATGCGTTCAACTTGTCCAAAATCGGAAGCAGCTCGCGCAAGTTGCGAATTTCGAAATCGGGCTTCGCGTCGTCGGTCAACGGACGGTTGTGGCGATTGATCCATACGCTGGGCATACCCGCGCCGTTCGCTCCCTTAATATCCGTGGTCAGCTTATCGCCGACCATAACACCTGCTTGTGGCGCGATGCCCGCCATCCCCAACACATGCGCATACAGCTGCGGAGAAGGCTTGCCCTCCCCGAAGCTGCCGGAGATCACAATGTGGTCGAAATATGGGGCCAGCTTCGGCTCTCCCTGCAGCTTCTCGGATTGCAAATCCGGCGAGCCGTTCGTAAGCAGCACCAGCTTGTACTTCCCTTTTAGCGCATCCAGCACTTCATAGGTTTCCTCGTAGACGATCGGCCTCGTGCGGCGTTCGGCATGGAACTTGTCGGCCAACTCCCGGCCGAGCGCCGGATCGTCTACGCCCAAGGCCTTCAGCCCTTGTGTCCAGGCATCCCGGCGATAGCCAGGGGCGATCTCGCGCAGCTTGGCAAACATCGGGTGCACGTCATCGTGGAAGTTCCCCCACAAGCCTTCCATCGGGTTGATGCCGATATTTTGTGTAAACGGATAAGTTTCATAGGTCGCATAGAGTGCCCAAGCAGCTTCACGCACCTTCTCCTCCAGAAGCTCCGGGTCCACTTCCGCCTTGCTGGCGGCGAACTGGCACACCGCCTCGAAAGACTCCTTGACACTGCGGTCATCCCACAGCAGCGTGTCATCCAGATCAAACACTACGGCTTCAATCGCCATCCTAGCTCTCCCCTTGTCTATGATTTATCCGTCGTCTCCCCATACATGGGAACGCCGGTTCGCTGCGCAAACAACAGCAATCGCTCAGCCATCCGGTCCGTCGGATACCGATTCATCACACGCGAGAAAAACCATTTGCGCCGCTTGCTCTTGAAGTCAATCGCTACATAGCCATCCCCGCATGTAATCGAAGCGATATCCTTCGCCTCTACGATTTGATCCCGCCCCATACGGCGCGTAGAAAGGAAGGAACGACCAATTCTTAAATAAGGACGACGAAGAAAATACACAAGTGCCAAAAAGACATAAGCACCGACGGTAACCCAGAACAACGGGTCATTCCCCGCAGATGAGCCGTATACCAAAATAAACATCGATACGATCGCAATCATCGTAATCGGCATCACAATGCTCCGGCCGCGGATCATCTCGGTCCCGTCCGACAGCAGCTTCACTCCGGGCAGCGCGCTTTCCTGCTTGCTGCGTTGCTTGCTGACCTGATCATAGTTGCGTTCCACCATGCGCTTCCATTTGCGCGACACTGACCATCCCTCCGCATTCGCTCACTTCATTCTTCTGACTGCTGACTTTCGATTTTGTCTTTTAATGCTTCCACTTCTTGCTGCCCGCATTGCCTTCCTCTTCATCCGTGAACCGAATGTTGTCCAGCTGCGAGCGGAGATTCTTCTTGAATCCATCTATATAACGGCGGCGGAGCTCGCTTTGCTCTTGCGCCTCTTCAGCGGTCAATCCGCCTGATTTGCTCTTCTTGGCGAGCTCATTGATCCGCTTGACCATCTCCTCGAATTGCATGTGAAAAACCCTCCTGTCCTAAGGTAATACTTTGACATTTTGCCGGGGGATTGTCAAGACAAGCTATGCGGAAAGAGGAGTCTGTTGAAGATCGAGCACACGCCAGCATCATCTTCGGAATAAAGGAATTCAGCGGTCTTATTATGATGATTTTTCGGCTTGTCGCTTGAGATAGCGGACATGTACGGCCTTATCTCAGCAGGATTCACGCATATTGGGATGACGTAAATTAGTTTGTG
>NZ_BOVK01000029.1 GCF_018403685.1 Xylanibacillus composti | reverse complement strand
ACACATTGCTTGAAGGGCAGATGTCCCGAGAGATTGCAGCGTTAATCCGTGCTTGGGAAACTCAACGATCAGAGCAACCTGACCACACATTCGAAGCGTCTTTCTTGAAATAGCTTTATTTGAAGCATGGAACATGGGCGTTCTCCAGTTCCATGCTTCACCATTTGCAGGAACGGAGGGAAATCATGCTACGAGATAAAGAAAAACAAACAGATAGAGAGCGATACGACGTCATCATCGTTGGCGCAGGGTCCTCCGGCGCCGTACTGGCCAGCAGATTGAGCGAGGATCGTGCATGCCGCGTGCTGCTGCTTGAGGCAGGGCCGGATTACAGCAGTCAGGCTGAAACGCCGCAAGCGCTTCTTAACCCGAACGGGCCCGTTATGGACGGATACAATTGGCATATTCCGGCATACGTCAAAGGCGGCCTAGGAGAAAGCAGCGGCGCATCCGCTTCCATATTCGACTATGCATACGGCAAGGTGACAGGAGGCTCCTCCGCGATTAACGGCGCCATTTCTCTCAGGGGGCTGCCGGAGGATTACGAGGAATGGGCTGCTGCTTGCGGAGAGTCATGGTCCTGGTCGGCTGTGCTGCCATATTTTCGAGGATTGGAAAAAGACCCGCTTGGCCCATCATCCATACATGGCGACAGCGGCCAGGTACCGATATACCGCCCTGGCTCCGACCAGCTTGTTCCCTTGCAGGCACGCTTTCGAGAGGCCTGTATCGCGCAAGGATTCCCGATAACCGCCGACCATAATCGCCCTGATGCGTACGGGATTGGGCCGATTCCGAAAAATGTATCCAATGGTGCGCGCATGTCCACGGCTGCCACACACCTGCAGCAGGCAAGAGGCCGCTCCAATCTTGTAATTCTCGCGAACGCACACGCAAATAAGCTGCTTTGGAAAAACGTTTATGTATGCGATGGGGTAGAAGTGATCGTCGACCATGAAACCTTGAATCTCTACGCGAAGCAAGTCATTTTGTGCGCTGGCGCGCTTCATACGCCATTAATTTTGAACCGATCAGGGATGGGCAACCCGACCGATTTGCAACATGCAGGGATACGGCCTCGCTTCGAGCTCAAAGGCATTGGCCGGAACCTGATCGATCACCCGGCTGTTGGCCTGTGGGCCGTTCCCAAACCGGGTTTCAGCAGGCTGGGGGAACCGACGCACCAAGTAATCCTGCGTTATACTTCCCAACCTGGCGCGCCGAGGAATAATATGCATCTTTACCTCATCAGCGGCATGGACACCCGTATTATTCCGATGCTGCAAACCGCACTCGGTTCTCCTATCGGTTTTGCCTTGTCGGCATGTCTGATGAAGCCGAAATCCAGAGGATTTGTTCGTCTCCGATCAGCAGATCCGCTTGCTGCCCCATACGTGGTCGTCAACTGTCTGGCTGAAGAAGAAGACAAGACAGCGCTGAGGGCAGCTGTCCGACAAGCCTGGACCTTGCTGCAGCAACCGTGCATGCAAGCGGGAACAGAACGCATATTGGCTTGGACAGAGGGACTCGTTCAATCGGATGCAGCGCTGGATCAAGCGATAGCTTCCTTTGTTCGCCCCGGCTGGCATGCCGTTGGCACAGCGAAGATGGGTCCCGTATCCGATGCGGATGCCGTCGTCGATCCGAACGGGCGCGTTCATGGCACCGAAAATGTGTATGTCGCGGACGCTTCCATCATGCCAACCATACCCAGCGCTCCCACACATCTGACATGCATGATGATCGCGGAGAAAATGGCAGATCATTTGCGTCACGGCTTGCCTGCCAGCAAGAAGTCGGAGGAGGCAGAACATGCACACCGATTTATGTGAAGTGATTACCATTAATACGCGTTCACTTGATTTCTCCAACTATTGCTACTTGATCGCGGATGAACAGCGAAAGGAAGCATTTGTTGTAGATCCTGCCTGGGAAGCGGAGAAAATCATTCATGAAGCGGAGAAAAGGGACTGTACGCTGTCCGGCATTTTGCTCACACATGCGCATAACGATCATGTCAATGCGGTGCATCCGTTGGCGGAACGCTACAAGCTCCCTGTTTATATGTCGCAGACCGAAATTGACCGCTACGGATTCAGAGTCCAAGGTCTGGAGAAGCTTGCCGATCTTGATCAGCTGCAAGTTGGCGCCATCAACATCACATGCATTCTGACTCCCGGCCATACGGCTGGAAGCATGTGCTATCTCACTGCGGACAGCGCCTTTACCGGCGACACCTTGTTTGCAGAAGGATGCGGCGCTTGCGATTCCGATGGTTCCTCCGCCGACCAATTATTTGACAGTCTGCAGCGCTTGCGGAAGCTTATTCCGCCCGAAGCCAGACTATATCCGGGGCATTCCTTCTCGGCATTCCCGGGACAGAGAATGGAGCAGGTGTTGAAGGAAAACCTGTATTTGGCCATCCGCAAAAAAGAGGAGTTTATCCAGTTTAGAATGCGCAAGAATCAGGGATCATTCTTCAACTTCAGATAGGGAAACGAACGGGAAACCTGCAAATAGGAGGAATTCCGCCGGCTTTAGCAATCCAGAAGAAGTCTCAAGCGATTGCATGTGATAATCTCAAAGACAATATAGGAAGGGAGAAGGACGCCACAGTAAATGTTCGCGGGCCAGAAGGAATTATTTTAGAGTTAGCGGAGAAAATCAAATAAAAGAAAAGCCAACTGCCATCATTTGCAGCAATAATTGCTGTAATAGGGGCACGAATATTAAAACAGGCATTCGTTAAAAAGACGATGCCTGTTTATTTGTGTCTCTGTTTACGCTGCACAGCTGCTGAAGAAATACCTACCGTAAGACAATTGTTGCTGCTTTGTCATATATTCGGACGATCAATCGCCGAAATAGCACTTTATAGTCATAGGAACGACCATTCTCCTGTTGCTATAATGCCTATGAATTCATAGTAGAGGAGGGAGCGCAATTCGAATTTTGCAATTGACATGGGCCTGTACTCTACTGATCGTCAGCTTGGCTGCTGCCGGGAATGCGCAATGGAACAAAGTGTTGCGTTTCGCGGGAATGTCGCCTGTTGCGGTCGCAGCAGTTCCGAATCTCTCCCTGCAAGCACAAGTAGATCAAAGTCCGCCTGGGAGCATGTTGCTGGTTCCGCCTGGCAGCTATGAAGGACCGCTGGTCATTACGAAGCCGATTGAGCTAAGGGGTGAGCAAGGAGGGACAGTTACGCTGCACCACACTGGGGATCAGCCGACGCTTCGAATCGAGGCTGAGCACGTGAAGATAGCCGGACTGCAAATTGTGGATGAGGGACACAAGGAGGCTCCCGCAATCCAGGTGCTGGGGAATGAGATTCTTCTGGATGATCTGGTTGTGCGTACGGCTTCTACCGCAATTCTGATTCAGGATTCGCGGGAAGTTGAAATAATGCGCAGTTCAATTGAATGGAACGGCGCAGCCGATACCATGCCTTTCGCCAGAAGAAATGGCGTCGATCTCTATCAAGCGCATGACATTTTGCTATCCGACAATACCATCGTAGGAATGCGTGACGGCATCTACTTGGAGAACAGCGACAACGTTAAGATCAGCGGGAACCGGATTGAAGGTTCGCGTTACGGTATCCACAGTATGTACACGCATGGCACGGTAATCCGCGAGAACACCGGCGCGCAGAATGTTACAGGGGCTATGGTGATGGCCGCCCGCGATGTGCAAGTGACTGGCAACGTGTTCGCCAAGCAGGATCAAAATGTTCATGCCCAGGGCATCCTGCTCTATGATGTTCACGAATCGGTTGTACGGGACAACACAGTTGAAGGCAATCGTGTCGGACTCTATGTGGAGCAGGCCACCCATAATGAGATTTTGGACAACCGATTGTCCTACAACTTTATTGGACTTCAACTAATGAAGACAGAGAACAACGTCATTCGCGGCAATGCTTTCATAGGAAATGTGTCAGACGCACAGGCCAAGAACAGCACGGAAAATAAGCTTGCGGGCAATTACTGGGATACCTTCCAAGGCATCGACATCGATGGAGATGGATTAAGCGATACTAGCTATGCCATTCATCCGTTCTTTGTAAGCTTGACCCAGCAAAGGCCTGTATTTCAACTGTTCTTCCAGTCTCCCGGCATTCGCTTCTTGGAAAGCTTCGTGGAGACGGAGCGCAACGAATGGACGACCGATCCGTCCCCGCTTATGGAGCCGCCAGAGTCGATCAGGTCCAATCATGATAAA
This sequence comes from Xylanibacillus composti, assembly GCF_018403685.1. Lineage (NCBI taxonomy): Bacteria > Bacillati > Bacillota > Bacilli > Caryophanales > Paenibacillaceae > Xylanibacillus > Xylanibacillus composti. The sequence continues at coordinate 55,992 of NZ_BOVK01000029.1, read as the reverse complement.
GCGGATCGAAGAACCGGCATAACGGGCATGCTGCTGCTTGGTTGTTCTTGCTTGCTACTATTTCGGTTTAGGAGGAAAAAGGCATGAATAAGAGAGGATTAGGAAAATTTATTGCCGTGTTGCTAGGATTGAGTGTGCTTGCTGCATGCGGCCAGGAGCAGTATGAGCCGCAAGCCATTAACGAAGAAACAGATATTTGTGTGATCTGCAACATGGCCGTGAAGGATGATCAGTATGCCACACAGATCGTCACGAAAGATAGGCAATCGCTGAAATTCGATGATATTGGCTGTATGAACGAGTGGAAGACCGAGCATGGCACCGACATGATTGGCGCCCAGTTCGTTCGGGATTACCACAGTTTGGAATGGATTCTTTACGAACAAGCGTATTATGTGTATGACGCATCGATCAAGACACCGATGGCATATGGAATTCTGTCTTTCGAGCAAGAGTCTGACGCACAAGCGTACATCGACGAGCATGGCGTCGGCAAGCTTATGACCGCCGAGGATTTGGCGAACCATTCGTGGGAAGTGAACCGGGACATGATGCACATGCCGGGCCACTCGCACGATGCCGACGGACATATGAAGGAGATAGAGGATGATCACGGTCATGATGATGAGGCGGAGCAGCATTCATGAGCCATCTAGCGACCGTAGCAAGCAGAGAAATCAGATTGGGGTTTCGCAATCCATGGGCCTATTCCTTCCTAGGCCTATTTTCTCTATTTATGCTTATCTTGCTGCTGCTCAACGCTCAAGGCTATGTACAAGGGTATTCCGGAATTACTGCAACGATGCTCAATTTAATTCTATATCTGCTTCCGCTTATGACCATGATGCTTGGCTCTTTTTCTCTGACAGGGGATAAAGAAGACGGGAGCTGGGAACTATTATCGACTTATCCGCTTGCAAGCACGGCTTATATTGCCGGGAAGTATGCCGGACTATCCATCGTCTTGCTTAGCATTGTAGCCTTCGGATTTGGTTTGTCCGGTATCGTCGGGGCGCTTGCGGGAATTGCTTTCGCTTATGATACGTATGTGCTGCTGCTTACTTTCTCGGCGACGCTCGTGCTGCTTTTTCTCGCTGTCTCCTTTCTCATCGGTACTTTGGCGCGCAATCGTTGGCAGGCCTTGACGACGGCTGTTGCCGGCTGGTTCTTCCTGGTGATCGCTTGGCCAGCGCTATTGATCGCTTTGCTCGGCCTGATGCCTTATGGCTGGATCAAGCCGGCCATCTCGGTCCTTACCGTGTTGAATCCGGCTGAATTGGCCCGCATATTTGCCGTCATCAAGCTGGGCGGCGGAGCAGTGCTCGGCCCGGAGTATTATGAATGGGTAACCTGGATTCATCAGCCTTCCGGCACCTTTGGATTTATAGTATTTGCTCTAATGTGGCTTTTTGTAACTGCCGGTGCGGCAAATTGGCTGTGGGAGAGGGGGAGAAGACGTGGCTGATTCGATGATCGTGATGAAGCGCGTGCAGAAGGTCATCAAGCGTCAGGCGATTATTCAGGACTTGCATCTTGCTGTGGAGAAAAGCCAGGTTGTTGCGCTGCTTGGCGGCAACGGTGCGGGCAAGAGCACCATCCTGCGCATGCTGGCCGGGATTCTGCATCCGAATCGGGGAGAGATCACCATAGGCGGAAGGCAATGGAACATGAACCGGCGGGCGTACGCGGAACAGATCGGATATATGCCCGATGACTTCCGGTTCAGTCCGGGGCTTACAGCAAGGGAGACGCTGCTATTCTGGGCCAAGCTAAAGGGACTTTCCAAGGAGCATGTGAGTGAAGCGCTGGTCCAGGTAGGCTTGGAGCATACGGGGAACAAGCCGGTCTCCTCCTTCTCGAAGGGGATGCGTCAGCGGATTTTGTTCGCGCAGGCTCTGTTGGCCCATCCGCCCGTTGTCCTGATGGACGAACCGACCAATGGCCTTGATCCTTATTGGATGGAAAGCTTCGTGAGAATAGTACGGCAAGCCGCTTCAACTGGGCAGACGATCCTGTTCTCCACACATCAGCTGCAGGTTGCGGAATTGCTTGCTGACCGCGTTGTCTTTCTCCGGAATGGCGCTATCGCTCTGGACGGGAGCGCCCAGCAAATTCGGGATATGCTGGGCGCGGGAGGTTTGCAGGATGCTGTTGCCGCGATGTACGGGATTTCCCGTACAGGAAAAAAAGAAAGTCCTTGAAAAGCGGAGAGGCGCTTGCCCAAGCGCCTCTCCTTCATGATTAATGATGATGTCCGCCTGAGCCGGAACTATTGCCGACAGAGACACCTGCCTTGGCTTGTTCTTGCAACTCCAGCAGCTGATGTACAGCCGCTTCGCCGATGGCGAAATGCTTGGCGGGCATCACTGCATATTCCTCCGAGATTATGCGGCACTGGATCATGTACAGGCCTTCCTCTGCAATAATGGAGCTGGCTGTGTAAGTGCCGGGAGCTACCTGTTCACCTGTCACTGTCACACCATCCTGCCGATGGTCAACAGGCCAAATCTCGAATTCCACATGCTCTGCATCCTCGTACGGTTGGCCATTTTCCTGAACGAGAATCGTAAACATGGCGTTCTGACCGGCCTCAATGAGCTCAGGCACCTGCAAATCTACTGTAAGATGCGGCAATAGCCCGTTCTCATCCGTAGAACTTACATTTGCTGTGCAACCGGACAGGAGCAAGCAGGCCGAAAGCAGCATGCATAGTGCGAATGTGGAATGTTTTCTTAGGCTTGCTGTCATCTGTTTATTCGCCTCCTACGCTGAAAACCAGCTTTGTAATCGTCGTATTCTTCTAAGCAACAGCAAATCCAGGCATAGGATGATGAGTATGGACAACCCGACCAATGGCATAATCGCGCCGAACAATAGCATAATGACTACAACGCCAATCGATGCTTTGCGATTTTTGGGTTTGCCGGGAGCACCCAATGCACCTTGCGGCTTTCGCTTCCGCCACATCACATAGGAACTGACCGCGATCACAATCAATCCCATGCACGTCATGAGACCAAGAAGCTGATTGGCCAATCCGAACAATCGTCCTTCATGCAACGCAATTCCCAGCGTTATCGCTTTGGCCATCACGCCATAATCTGCAAAACGGACGTCCGTCAAGACAGCCCCGCTGTATGAATCGACGTGCAAGGTGGCATCGCGGCCAGGCTTGTCATGGGCTGTGGAGATCGTATAAACGCCTCTCTGCCCTTGCGGCATGGAGATCGTGTACGGCTTGTTCACCTCACGTTGATCCGCAATCCCGACTATGTCTTGAACAGGCAGACGCACATAATCCCCGCTCATCGATTGCGGGACAGGGATGTTCTCGGCGGCCCAAGGCACATCCTCCGCTACGTCCTTGGTCAGCGTAACTGATTCCGGCTTAGCCAAGAAGCTTTGAGCGTAGGGCGGATAGCTCGTATGAGTCGCATTCGCTATCCGATCAATTTGTCCACCCATTACACCTGACCACGGAAGACCGGTCGCAATCAGAATCAAGATGCCCAGGGAAAGCCAGAATGCAGGCACTGCATGCAAATCTCGCCAGAAGATGCGGCTGCCAGGCTTGCTCAAGCGGGGCAGGATCGTCCCCATTATGGCAGCTCTATTGCGCGGCCACCATAAATAAAGTCCGGTGATCACTAGTATGCCCCCCCAGCATGCTGCAAGTTCTACTAATCGATTCGCCCAGGTTCCGCCTATGACGAGCTCACTGTGCATCTTCTTGAAAAATGCGGAGAACGTCTCATCGCTGTTCATCATTCCCTTGATCTGGCCGGTATAAGGGTCTGCATACATCGTCGTTGCGGCACCATTCCGAATCGCCGTCATCTTGACGGTTTGATCCGGAGCATCCGAGAAGGTAATAGAGGAAATCGTCGTGCCCGGGTAGGCTCGTTCCGTCTTGGCAATCAGCTCATCTGCACCAATCGGTTGGACGCCAACCGAAGTTACGGTTAACATATCCTTGTACAGCATGCCTTCAATTTGCGGCTTGAACAAATAGACTGCACCGCTGAAGGCGAGAATGATCAAGAAAGGAGCAAAGATCACCCCGGCATAGAAATGCCATCGCCACACGGCTTGGTATAACGCTGGAAGCATGCGATTCGCCGCCTGCTTGCTTGGTTCGTGGCGAGTGCTGCTCGATGGTTGTTCATTCGGCATATCGTGTATCATTATTTCCATCTCCTTGTTCGGAATAGGATTGCGCGTGCTCATTATACTTAGAAACCCCAATCAGATCCTATAGCCCGAAATAGTCAATTCTTTCTGATCCATGACAAATTTGTGTGTATCTAGCAAACATATAACGCTAGTTCTTGACAGGAGGCCTACAAGAAGGTGAACATGTCTTATAAGCAAATCAAATGGTTAATCCTCATCATTCCTACATTGACGATCGGAATCTGGGAATACGTGCGCCATGAATTTCTGCTGCCGTACATCTCCATGGAAATGGGCAATTGGCTTGCGCCGCTTATCGTGTTTCTGGTATCGGTCTTATTTTTGAACCAGTTATTTCGGCTTATCGAGCACAATCAAGCGGCATTGAACGAAGCGAAGGCGGTACAAACGGCGATGATGGAGCGAGAACGCATCGCCAGAGAACTGCATGACGGCATCGCCCAATCGCTGTTTCTTCTAAATGCCCAGATCGATCGCATCGACAAGTTGCAGCAAGCTGCAGAACCGACGGATGAATCGCTGCGACAGTTGAAAGAGAATGTTCATCGGACGAATACGTATGTCAGACAAGCCATTGCCAATCTGCGATATCCCGCCGATCCGGTATCCATTCCCTGGATGCAGAGCATTCAGAGCCTTATCGATGAACTGCAGAGAGAATCCGAGCTTGAAATCACGATGAACTGGCGGATTGAGGAGAGCTGTTTGTCGGCGAAGGAGAAGGTAGAGCTGCTGGCCTCCACACGCGAAGCGCTGTTGAATATTCACAAGCACGCAGAAGCCCGGCATGTGCGCATTGAATCCAACGAGCTAGGCAACGGCGGTTGGGAGGTCACCATTGCGGATGACGGCAAGGGCTTCGATACCGGACGAAGGTTCGATCAGAATCGATATGGGATTCGGATGATGGAAGACCGTGCCAAGATGATGAACTGGTCCTTTCATATTGAGCGGGTCCAACAGCAAACCGTGGTGCTGATCAGAAAGGAGAAGAAAGGATGAGCAAACAGCATTATCGCGTACTGGTCATCGATGACAGTGAACAAGCGAGAGAAGCCATTCGCATGATTCTTGGCAGCAACCCGGCATTCGAGGTAGTGGCGGAAGGAGCGTCAGGGGAAGAGGTGCTGGCTCTGACCGAGCAATGGATGCCTGACCTGATATTAATGGACATCCGGCTGCCGGGCATAGGGGGATTGGAAGCCACAAAGCTGGTGAAGGAAAACTATCCGTATGTCAAAGTAGTCATGGTGACCGCGTCCGATGATATTACCCATTTATTCGATGCCTTGAAGAAAGGGGCGCAAGGATACCTGTTGAAAAATCTGCAGCCCGAATCCTGGCACGAGTATCTCCAGGCCATCTGTGATGATGAAGCGCCTATGACGAGAGAGCTGGCCTTCCGCATCCTCAAGGAATTCTCGTCTGTTGACAAGAACAGTGCCTCAATCTCCAGCCCGCTGACAGCTAGAGAACATGATATTCTAAACTTTGTGGCCAAGGGACTCTCCAATCGGGACATCTCGACCGAGCTGCAAATATCCGAGCACACTGTTAAGAATCATCTGAAGAATATTTTGCACAAGCTCCATTTGGAAAACCGGGTGCAATTGGCGCGATATGCATATGAACATGGATGGATTGGAGGCAAGGGGGGATAACAGGTTGCTGACATTCAAACAAAAGGAAGATGAGAGATGATTCAGGCTCAGTTGTACGGAAAAGCTGCTTCAGAATTAACCTGGAGTGAAGATGTTTTAACTTCCAATATATTCGGATTGCTGAAATACCTAAGTACACCTGAAGTGCTGCTAACGATTTTGCAGGGCGCTTATAATTTGGATTATGAACCATTGGTGTTCGAGACTCACATCGAGAGAATAAGTTATACATTCTGGCCTCGATTGCAAAACAGCGAACCGGATCTCGTCCTGATTCTTCATGCAAAGAGCGGGGTCCACATCATTGGTGTCGAAGCAAAGTATTTGTCCGGAAAATCGAGTGAAGAAGATCTGCTAGCTTCAATTCAGGATAGGGATAACAAGCAACGCGACCAACTGGCCAGGGAGATCGAGGATTTACATGATTCTGCGAATTATCCCATGATCGGTGTAGAAGAGTCTTCTATTCTTTCGATCCGGCTTATTTACCTTACTATGGAATCGTATATTCCACATGACGAGCTGCAGGCATCGCTTGAGTCATTAAAGGCTCATTCAGCATGCCAGTTTCCATCCAAGCATCTGTACTGGCTTTCATGGAAGACATTTTACGACAACCTAAAGTGTACAAATCCATCGGCAACAGATTCCATGATTTTAACCGATCTTAGAAGCTACTTGAATAAGAAAAGCATCCGAACATTTTCAGGTTTTAGTATGAAACCGGTTGGAATTCTTAATTGGTGTTACACAAAGAATAGGAAGAGACCCTTACAAATAGTGCCATCGTTGACATGGAAGTATAAGGAGGCCAATCATGGAACAAATTGAGATTATGCGCGTTTCCATTGAAAATGTCCGTAATCTGATCAGCAACAGCATTCAGCTGCTTCGGGATACGGATTTACTGCTTTCCCAATCAGGGTATTATCCGCTTCACGGCAATACGATCGGCAGCGAAACCAGCAAAAATATGAATCAGTCGGCCGAACAAGCAGGTACTTTTTTTCCCCAATACATGTCAAGATACTATACCGCAGAGCAAGGCAAAGCATCGAGCACCGTATTGTGCGTCAATATCCAATTCTATCATTTCAACCGGGAAGCGTTGGACCCTTGCATCATTGCTGGCGTATGCAGCTTAAAAGACGAGAGTCTATCTGTTCAGTATTGGTGGCTCAAATACTACGCCTTTGAAGCCAGTACAAACTTTGTTGCGGACGGATCTATTTTTCATGACGAGGATGAAGAAGCTGCTATAGATTTTTGGGGAGAAAACCTGGCTCTATTCACGGATAACCAAGTGCTGCAAGACAAAATCGTAACCCGATTGTTGGATATGGCGAAATCAGCGGGCTGATCAGAACCGTATAAGTTCCATCTGCGCTCCGCTGGAAATGCTAGTTCATGCGATGGATCGCCTGCGACATCGTCCGATCGGTTAATGCTGCATAGATTTGCGTTGTTTCTGTGCTGGCGTGGCCTAGCTGCCGTTGGGTTTTATAGATGTCATTCTTCATGTAGTAACTGGTTGCGAAGGAATGACGAAGCTTATGAATAGTGAGATGAGGCTTGCCGAATGCTTTGGCATATTTCGTGACCATTTGCTGCATAGCTCGCTTGGACATGCGCTTGCCATGATCTTGCCCGCGTGGTATGGCCATGAAGAGCGAGTTGTCTCTGTAGGGTTTGTATTGGGATTCGCGAATATCCAAGTATGCTTGAAGCGGAAGCTTGGCCCTTTCCGCGAAATATACCCCTTGACGAACTGTCTGGTCCTGCATGCCTTTGCGGTAGACGGAGGCCACACCTTTACTCAAATCAAGATCCTCTGTGTTCAGATTCACCACTTCAGATACCCGCAGTCCGGAAGATAGGATGAGATGGATAATGGCCAAATCCCGAATCCGATTGTGCTGATAGTAGAACAGTGCTTGTTTGTTATGTGCGATATCGTGCAAGTAGCCATGCTCCACATAATGAAGGAAGCTGTCAATTTCCTCATCATCCTCCAGGATCCTTCCTTGCAGCCTGGATACAATGATAGAGGAATTCAGGAGGCGGTGCGTGCGCAGCTTGGCCATGACGTTGCGTTTCAATAGTTGCGTTTCAATAGGGGATATTGCTCCTCATCTTCAGCGACTTGGCTCAAATAATGAAATAGCGACTTCAGCGAAGCCAGTTTTCGTTCTCTCGTGGAGAGTCCATTGTTCAATTGAAGCTGGAGGAAGAGTTTGTACGAATCGATGTTCGCCATTGTTAATCGTTCCAAGTCCAGAAGGCTAACAAGAGAAGGGGAGGAGGCAAGGGTAAGACCTTCGGCCATGAGCCAATGCAAGAAGCGCATATAATCTCGCGTATATTCCAGCAGAGTAGAGGGGGAGAGATCGGGCAGCTTATGCTCAATATATTGTTGCATATACCAGGGGAGAGCAGGGAGCTTTTCCTTAAGCAGCTTATAATCAGCGGCTTTGATTATATTCAACAGAATCATTCCTCTCATTAATATTTAATGTTATTAATTATATAATAAAGGGAAACGTGTGTTCTTGTAAATAGGATCTGCTATAATTTTGCATGTTAAGAGCATGGAATGTTGCGCTTTACGCAGTCTCAACAGTTGATTCATCACAAAAGACGTATTTTGTGAACAAGATTGCATTTAACGATGCCATTTGTTTGCCTCATGATATAGGGTGGGGATGGTGAATGGGGATTGGTTGACGCCAATGTGGAAGCGCATCTGTGATGGCCGCCACTTGAATCGGAACACACTCGAGCTTGTCATGCATGTTTATTTTGAAATCTAACAAGTTGAGTCCTAGTATAAGGATCTTTTTATAGTGATTGAGGCTGTGAATCCCGAGCATGAATCATCAGAAACAAGGATGGATTTAGAGATCACGTCGCCATTATTCAAGAGTAAATGCCTTCAAAGTCGTGTAATATGTAAAAGGAACGATAGCCGAATCTAATCAAAAAGTTGTCGCAACATTTTATTGATGTCGCGAGGACTAACAGCTAGTATGATCTGTCCACCCGCAATAAGTTTACATAATATATATTATCGGACGTTATAGCGAAATGTAACTTGACGGACATTGATGACCGTTACATGGCGTTTTGAGCGTTTATTGACATTGTAACGGACGCAAATGACCATTAGAGCTGAAATGACGGGTCAAAACGACGTTTCGGGGCTTCTAATGGACATCGGCGACCGTTAGAAAATCGAACGAACGATATTTTCACGCTAACGGTCATGGATGACCGACTGAACGCATCATCATCTGCATCATCTATAGTTCACTTAAAGCCACAACACCATCACCGTTCACCAATACGCCGTACCGACAGTCCAACTTCCCGCATAATCTATACGCTTGTTGTGCTCCATCGTACACATAGGCCGGCGTGAGTTCTAGTTTTCCCTTCAACTGTTCGAAAGCTTGCTCTTTGGTCACAACGGCCTGATCCGGCGAGGCGTAGTTTTCAAACATTTGTAGAAACGGAGCTTTGTCCATATAATGGACCACCTCAAAACTTGACTCCTCCAGAAAAACCCTTAGTTTACGCTGAGGAACACGGTTTTCTTCGGGGAATGGGTCCAATTCTGCCAGGATATAGGGTTCCTCCCGGAAGATTCTCTTAAGCAGCCACTTCCCGCTGTCTTCCGGAAATTCCTTGCGTAAAAAGTCCAGCACATTCTTTAATATGATAGCTTGATCCTGGTCGGACCAGAATGGACGATTGGGTTCGTCGCATAATGATAAAGCTTGCTCTAGTGTCAAATCTTTTCTTTGAAAGCACAAGGGTTGTTCTTCAAATTTTCCATCTAGCGGCGTGTCCCATTCCATCACTTGATTCACTTGTCTATCCATCCTTGCATCCATGGTGAAGGGAATCAATGTTTGCTTGTCATTCGTTATATAGATTTCCTCCAAAGCATAGACAGCTAGCCATCTCTTCTCTTCTACTATCGGGAATTGGACAAGCTTGATTTGTTCATAGGCCAGCTTTTCCATGTCCCGATCTAGGGAAAGAGCATATGCTTCTCCCCGAATCATGCTTCCTGCAGGGAATTGTCCATACATCGCAAAAAAGACGAGACGCCCGGCGTCATCCAGTTTGATCGATATTTCGCCTGATGGTGATAGCGGAATCCCTTCATAACTAGCCTGAAATACGTATTCGGTTTCTGTGTATGTGTTCAAGCGAAAATTGTCGCCATGGATAAGCCCTGTTTCGAGTTCTGCCCATCGAATGATCTCATTCAAATCATTTTTCTTAAAAGTTATCCAATCTGCGTGCGTTTGGCCGCCGGTGAAAATAACGCTTCGCAAACGTCTGTCCCTGACATCCACATTTACGACAGCTGTCCCTGGCGGATTCAAGTCTTCCTCCGAACGAGCTGCACACTCCTCGGGGAACCATTCCATCGCAAGGATGGGCCTTGATCCTTGAAACGTATGCTCCAGATGAATATATGTCGAAAATAGATGATAGGCGTTCAGTCCAATTTTCTGTTTCATCCAGGCAGCAAGTTCTTGTAATCGTGAATCCGAAATCATTTTCCTTTCTCCTCCCCTGGCGGCTGCTGCGATTCGTCATTTCAAAACAATCCTTCAGGTTAACGGAACCCCGTTTGCCTCTCTACATGCTCCGAAAACCAAGCTGAGAATGAAGCGATAATTTGGGGCCACACATCAACCGGTTTACGATTAGGAGGCGCCCTCTTGTAGCCTCCACACCCAATCCACGGGCACAGCCAGCCCAATTCTGCGTTTTTTGCCATCTTGCTCCATAGAGCTGGTTGCAAAGACGACACCGATGACAACTCCATCGTGCGCGATGACGGGACTGCCGCTATTGCCTTTGTAAATCGGCGCGTCCAGCACCATCAGATGGGCTCGTCCATCATAAGTCAAACCCAGCGTCTCCCCCTCATTCGCTATATTGGTGAAAAAGAGAGGATTGCCGATCACGTAGATGGGCTTGCCTGCTTCCCCTCCATAGTTTTCAGCAAGCGGCAAAAATGGCAGATCCTCTGCATCGATGCGCAGCAAAGCCAGATCCACGTCTTGATCAATAGCGACCACCGTCGCCATATAGGAACCGCCGCCCGGCAAATGGACGAATGGGCGTGTATCCTTATCTATTACATGTCTGTTCGTCACTACAAGACCATCTTCCGAAATCATGAATCCGGTACCTTTGGAATCTTCGGATTGAATGACTACAACAGCCTCTTTATATTGTTGAATGGACTCCATCTGGGAAAGCGCAGCGGAGGTGGCCAAAAATTGAATAGCCGCCAAAGAGTAGATTCTGGGCAGAAAGGCCAGCAATTGCGCGCAAAACGCAAAAACCATTACGCCTACTACGATTTTGCGGAATCGCGGCGAATGCCAGAAAGGCTCTGGCATTTCTTCCTCTTCCGCGGCTTTGAACATTTCCTCCAACTCTTCCTCTGTAAATTCCCTGCCGTTCTCTTCATCTAAATGCGAATCGGCAGGAATTGAATCGCTTGCATTCGAGCTGTTTTTATCGTGATCGGACATGCCGGCTGCCTCCCTTCCCCCATGTATATCCTTTACAATATCGTTTTCGTTGATAGATTGCAACGGCCGCTTCCCCATGAGTTGACATTTTCCCATCCTCTGTTTTATAAATGATTTAATTGCCGTGAGTTCAGCCTGGTACAGTTGCGTGTCTGCCAAAAGGATGAAAAAAGCCACCGTAAGGTGGCCTTGGTCCGGGTTCATATGGCAACGGGTACCGGCAAACAGGGAGGATTTGAAGCCATGTCTGACCATAATCGCTATGCTGTCAGAATCGTTCCGTACAGCTCTGACTGGTCCCTAGAATTTGATAAAGAGAAAAAGCTGCTGATGGAAATAATGGCTCCGCATATCGCTGTCATGGAACATATCGGCAGCACTTCCATCCCCCAGCAAGAAGCCAAACCCATCATTGATATATTTGCTGCCGTTCATCCATTTCTTGTGTACACGGTTTATGCGGAGCTGCTAGACCATTCAGGCTATCGCTATGTGGAAACGGGTATGATCGGCCGACATTTATTTGCAAAAGAACTCGCAGGAACGCGGACGCATCATTTGCATATCTTGCCGTTGGAGGGACTGTACGAAAGAAATGAATTGCTGTTCCGCGACTACCTCCGCGCCCACCCTGATTTGGTCAAACAATATGGCGAGCTCAAACGCATGCTGGCTGAACAACACGGTTCAGACCCGGAGAGCTACACACGCGCAAAAACTTCCTTTATCCAACGCGTTGTGGATTGGGCGCGAACAGAACGCGGACTCCCTCTTGAAAAAGTCTGGGATTAGCAATAGGCGGCAGAGCCAGCGCTCAGCGCTTATCCAGTAAAGCTGTCCCGCCAGCGCAGCAAGCGTTTCTCCAGATAACGCACGACTGAATCTGTCAGCTTCCCTACTACAGCAAATATAATAATGCCGACGAACACAATAGCTGTTTGGGAAAATTGCCGTGCATCCATAATCAGGTACCCGACGCCTTCGCTTGATCCCATCAGCTCTGCCACGACCAGTCCCAACCACGCAATTCCCAGCGATAAGCGCAAGCCCAGCAATATATTAGGCATGGCCGAAGGCAGCACCAGTCTGGTGATTTGCTTCCAGCGATTGAATTCCAATACTCTTGCCACGTCAAACAGCTTGGCGTCCGCATTCCGTATACCCAAAAAAGTATTCACATATAAAGGGAAGAATGCTCCTTTTGCGATAAGCAGAATTTTGGATAGTTCGCCAAAGCCGAACCAAAGGATAAATAAGGGCGTTATGGCCAAATGCGGGATCATGCGCAGCATTTGCAACGTTGGATCGACGGTTTGTTCCGCTCGCCGAAACAACCCGCTTATCATGCCAAGGAGCAATCCCAGCCCTCCACCCAGCGCAAAGCCCAGGGCAGCCCGATATACGCTGATTTGCAAATGGCTAAACAGCTCGCCGCTTGCCGTCAAATCAACAAATGCCATAAATATGGCTGAAGGAGCAGGCAGCATAATAGGAGATATCCATTCAAGCGTGCCTGCGAGTTGCCAGCTTGCCAGAATGCTTGCAGGCAAAATCAATCCTTGTACGGCTGCACGAAGCTTCTCCTGCCTATGTTTCCCGGGTGCTTCGGATTTGACCTTTGTCTTGCCGCTGATGGTGGCGGCTCCACCTGTTGGCATTGCATCTGTTCTGCTCATCGTGCTCCCCCTCTAATCAGTGCGAAGTGTTCTCCTCATATGCCCGAGCTGTCTACGAGCTCCAATTCGTCCACCTTCTCAAACTCATTGAGTACCATATGACGATATTGCTGGAAGGAGGTATTGGATTTCTTGCGCGGATAAGGCAAATCTACTGTGATCACTTTCTTAATCGTTCCGGGACGGGGATTCATGATCACCACACGGTTAGCCAGAAATATCGCTTCATCAATATCGTGCGTGACGAGAATCATGGTCGTTCGGTTCCGCTGCCAAATGTCCAGCAGCACCTCTTGAAGATGGCTTCTCGTGAAGGCATCAAGCGCGCCGAACGGTTCATCCAGCAGCAGCACCTTGGGGTTGCGAAGCAACGCTCTGGCAATGGCTACACGCTGCGACATGCCCCCGGACAGCTCCCGCGGATAGGCTTGCTCAAATCCTTTCAGCCGCACGATTTCGATGAATTCATCTACCTTGGCACGAATGTCCCGACGTTTCAAGGATAAATCTGCGGCGATGTTCTTCTCGACAGTCAACCATGGAAACAACCGATGCTCCTGAAAAATAAATCCTTTCTCAATGCTCGGCTTTACGATTTTCTCCCCATCCAAAAGGACGTTGCCTTCGTATTGCGCGTCCAGGCCGGCTATGATCTTCAGCAGCGTACTCTTGCCGCAGCCGCTTGGACCGATCACAGTTACGAACTCGCCGCGCCTGATGGTCAATTGTATATCCTGCAATGCATGAACGCGCCCGTTAGGCGTAACAAATGTCTTGTCTAACTTTTCAACGGCAAGTATTGGATCACTCATGCTTGGCCTCCTCCCTTCACTCGTAACATCTCTGCAGCGATTGCCCGACATTGCCGCTTGAACAAAAAAAGCTCCTCCCCTTGCCTTGGCAAGGGACGAGAGCCTCCAGTTGACTGGTCGATGTCAGGTTTTATATGGCCGAATGGACGGAATCGGAATTCAAGTTCCTCTCCCACTCTCTTCTTACAGACAGCCAACGCAGTTCCTCGGTCAATTGGCGAATGGAGTCGTCCAGACGCGCCAGCAATTCTTCAGATAATGCAAACCCGCCTTGCTCCTCGCGAGTAACCCAACTATCTACAGCATACACGCCTGCAAGCTGATTTCTCGCCCCGAGCACGGACACGATCGGTTTGAGCGAATACTCCACTGCCAGCAAATGCGCAATCGATCCCCCGATAAATAAAGGCAGGATAAGCTTCTGATGCAAGCTCTGCTGTGGGAGCAAATCGAGATAAGCTTTCAGCACCCCCGAGAATGAAGCCTTATACACTGGACTTGCAAGGATAACCGCATCCGCCTGCTCGATTTGCGCATTCGCCTCCAGGATTGACGGGCTGTCAAATTTGGCATGAATCAAATCCTCCGCCGGCAAGTCAGAAACATGAATCCATGCTACGCGGTAACCTGATTCCTGAAGCTTTCCGGCCGCATGCTCCGTCAATCCGTTCAGCCTCGAATGCTTGACGGGATTACCCGATACAATGACGATTTTGGCCATTTCACAACACTCCTTTATGGTTTCGATTTGGGGAAAGTGGAAAAAACCGGAGATACATCCCCCCTTCTGGGCAAGCATCTCCGGTTATCCGGTCGAATTCAACTAATTCCGATTTGTTTAGTTGGAATTATCGTTATCCTATCATCGCCTTAGCATGCTGTCAACACCCTTCTCAGAAAATATTCCCACAATACCTACTTGATTAATCGGATTTATGGTGCTAAGATAGTTTACAAATTCCATACAGCCGATTGGTTCACCAAAGGCCTCCTGTTCACGGAAGCATCCTTCCGTCAGGGGGCTTTTTTTATTCACTATTTTGAAGGAGGCTAATGTACATGGCAAAAAAAGAGATGCATCTTGGCGCTTTTCTGCTTCACACGGGCCATCATGTATCGGCATGGCGGCACCCCGACAGTCAGCCTGAGCGAGTGATGGAGGCCGACTATTACCGGCAACTGGCCCAAATTGCCGAAAGAGGCAAGTTCGACATGCTGTTTCTCGCTGACACGTTGTTCGCCAATTATGCCAATCCGCATTATTTCAAGCATGCCGTTACAACCAGACCTGAACCGATCACCCTGCTCTCCTATCTCGCAGGGGTAACCGAGCACATCGGGCTGGCCGCTACCGTATCGACAACTTACCAGGAGCCGTACAACTTGGCGAGAGAATTTGCGATGCTGGACCATCTCAGCCACGGGCGAGCGGCTTGGAATATCGTCACCTCCAGCCGTGATGAAGAAGCCGCCAATTTCGGCAGTTCCCCGCATATGGAACACTCTCTCCGCTACGAGCGCGCCAGGGAATTTGCGGAAGTTGCCGCTAAGCTTTGGGATTCCTGGGAGGACGACGCAACCATAGCGGATCGCCGGGCAGGGATATTCGCAGATCCGGCCCGCGTGCATACGATCCATCATCGCGGCGAGCATTTCGGCGTAAGAGGGCCGCTGAATCTGACCCGTTCCCCTCAAGGAAGGCCCGTATTTATTCAAGCCGGCGCATCGGATAGCGGCCGCCGCTTTGCAGCTGAATATGCGGAGGTCATCTTTGTTGCCTGGCAAACCTTCGATGAAGCCAAACATTACTATAACAGCTTAAAGCAGCTGCTTCCCGAATATGGACGATCGCCGGAGGCGGTCAAAGTGCTGCCGGGCATCTTGCCTATAATAGGTTCCACCGAGCAGGAAGCCAGGGACAAGGAGGCCCTCCTCCAAGAGCTTGTCCTGCCTGAATTGGGACTATCCATGCTGTCCTCCGCACTGGGCGGCGCTGACCTGAGCGATGCCAAATGGGATGGGCCGCTGCCTTCATTGCCGGATGCCAGTCGGATCAACGGAGGGAAAAGCCGGTTCCAGCTCATTTCCGATCTGGCGAGGCGTGAGCAGCTAACCGTCCGCGAGTTGATCTACCGGGTGACCGGAGCCCGGGGGCACCGGACTATAGCAGGCACTCCGGAACAAATCGCCGATCATTTGACAGACTGGTTTATCCGCGGCGCATGCGACGGCTTCAACATTATGCCGCCCGTTCTGCCCGGCGGCTTGGAGGAATTCGTCGATCAGGTCGTCCCGATCCTTCAGAATCGCGGACTGTTCCGAACAGCTTATACCTCTTCGACATTGCGCGGACATCTCGGACTTGCACGCCCGGACAGCCAATTCGCTGCCTCGACTGTTTAATCGCCTATTCTACCCTATTAAGGAGGCCTTCCTATGTCAGAAAAATCCATCCGCCAGCTTCATCTGGGAGCTTTCATATTCGGTGTCGGCCATCATATCGCGGCTTGGCGGCATCCGAAAACCGACACAGCCGGATTGTTCACATTGGATTTCTACAAACAATTCGCCCAAACTGCGGAACGAGGCAAAATGGATATGGTTTTCATCGAAGATGTCCCTTCCTTGCCCGAGGCGCTGGAAGTTGCCGTTCAACGTACGGTTCCTGTTCGAGCGGAGCCCTTGACGCTGCTGTCTGCGCTAGCATCCGTCACCGAGCGCATTGGCTTAACCGGCACGGTTTCGACTACCTACAGCGAGCCGTTTCATGTAGCGCGGAAATTCGCCTCGCTGGATCATCTCAGCAACGGCAGGGCAGCCTGGAACGTCGTGACTACGGGCCTTGGCGAAGCAAGCGGCAATTTCGGGAAGGATCAGCATCTCGCCCATGCTGTGCGCTATGAGCGAGCGAGAGAGTTCGTCGACGTTGTAACCGGCTTGTGGGACAGTTGGGAGCCGGATGCGGTCATTGCCGATAAGGCGTCTGGCTTGTATGCCGATTCCGCCAAAGTTCATCCTCTCGAGCATGAAGGACGTTTCTTTTCAGTCCGCGGTCCGTTGAACGTTCCCCGTTCGCCGCAAGGCCGCCCTGTCATCGTGCAGGCGGGTTCATCCGAGGCCGGACAGGAATTCGCCGCACAAACCGCAGAGGCCGTGTTCACTGCTTGGCAAACGCTTGAAGAAGCGCAAGCCTTTTACAAGAGCTTGAAGGGGAGAATGACCAAGTACGGCCGATCCCCCGATTCTCTGAAAATTATGCCGGGCGTCCTTCCTTTCATCGGTTCAACCGAAAGCGAAGCGAAGCTGCTGGAACAGCAATTTCAGGAATTGGTTGCCCCAGAGGTCGGCATCGGCATGGTCTCGCGCATGCTTCGCGTTGACTTGGCCGATTACCCCTTAGACGGGCCGGTGCCGGACTTGCCGGATGCCGATTATCATATCAACGATGGCAAGAGCCGCTATCAGCTGCTCGTCGATATGGCCCGCAGAGAAAAGCTGACCATTCGCCAACTAATCTCGCGCGTTACCGGCGCGCGCGGTCATCAGACGATAGCCGGTTCGCCGGAACAGATCGCCGCACACTTGGAGCATTATTTCAACAATCAGGCATGCGACGGCTTCAACATAATGCCGCCTTATTTGCCCGGCGGGTTGGAGCTGTTTGTCGATCATGTGATCCCGTTGCTGCAGCGGCGCGGCTTGTTTCGCAAGGAGTATGCAGGCACAACACTCCGCGATCATCTCGGATTATCCGTTCCGACGATACCGGAGCGGCGCGATTCTCACCAGGCAGCGCCTGTAAGCAGCTTGGATTGATCTGTTCACTGCAGATGCAAGCGATCCCTTGTGTCGATACGTATGCCATTCATACATGCTGAGGAGGAATGAACACTATGACGATGACGAATCAACGCAAAAGATGGACCCACTTGCTAAGCGCGCTAGTATTGGCCGGTGCGCTTACCGCTTGCGGCTCCGGGGCCGGAACTTCAACAGGGATCAAGCAAGGGACGGCGAGCGGCGATGATGCTCAAGCCAAAACGGTTATACATGTGGGGGTTCAAGGGAAGACCGGCATATTGCCCTACGCGCGGCAGACAGGGATGATCGCTGAGCAGCTGGAGGAACAAAATATTGAGATCAGATGGCACGAATTCGCCAGCGGTCCCCCGCACTTCGAAGCTTTGGCGGCAGGAAGACTCGACTTCGGCTCCGTTGGAGGAACGCCGGTCATAGCCGGTCAGGTTGGCAATGTCGATTTCAAGGCGGTTGCCGTAGTGAGCGATGGCAAGAAAGGGAATGCGATCGTAATTCCGCCGAACAGCTCCATTCAACAATTAGCGGATCTGAAAGGGAAGAAAATCGGCGTCGCCAAAGGAAGCAGCGCATACAACTTCCTGTACATGGCCATCGATCAAGCCGGATTGACGGATAATGACATCGATATTATTCAGCTCCAGCCAGACGAAGCCCGGCCCGCACTGGATTCAGGCGCTATCGATGCGTGGTCGATATGGGAACCGTATGCGACAACAGCCGTATTCCAGTCTGGCGCCAGCATCTTGGCGTCCGGGGAGGACCTTGGCATCGATGCGCCGAGCTTCCTCATTGCCAGAACCGACTTTATTAACGAACAGCCCGAGGCAACGGTAGCGTTCTTGAAGGCATATGAACAAACACGGCTCTACTTCCTGGAACATCTGTACGAGGTTGCCGAGGAAATCGCGGATGCAGAAAAGCTGGAATTGGAAATTGTCACAACCGTACTGGAGAACAGCGATCCGATTCTTGCTCCGATCACTCCGGAATTTGCCGCATCTCATCAAGCCCAGGCGGATTTCTTGTTCAGAACCGGCGGAATTGGCAAGCAGTTGCATACCGCCGACGTATTGGAGAGCAAGTATGTCGAGCAGGCGCTGAAGGAATTGGAAGCCGAATAAGATGAACTAGAAAATGGGTGCGCGCTTCGCAAGGAAGTCGCGCACCCATTTCGCGCATTTCGCAATTGCTATCATCATGCTTACTTACCAGCTCCAAACCGTTCTCAAGCTATCTGCTCTGTTCGTTGATGCTCCGTCTAGTCGGCAATGATTGGCCCGCTGATGCTTGGGGGGAACGAAACTTCTCTGTGCGGTCAACCTGGACAACCTTGCCGTCATGAATGGTTATTTGTATGGAGCCAAACTTCATCTCTTCGAATTGCGACAGCAGCCATTTCCAATCCCAACCCTCTCCGCCGCTCTTAGAGGCTCGCATGAGAACCGCTCCCTTCCGTTGCCTTCTGACTGTCATGCCCGTACCTCTGTTGAAACAATGCGAGCTTCTCCGTCAGCGTACCTCTTCCGAACGTAAGTTGACCAGCAGCCGAATACCCCGCCCTATTCTTGCAATCTTCCAAAAAACGAACCATTTGCGTCCTGCGCAAAATTACATCTTGTTCTCCATGGCTGAACAACCATTCATCAATCGTGTTGTATACTCCCTTGTTCAAGCCGAATTGATCATGGCAATATTGCGCCAATACGATGTCCGGGTAGTGGACAACCTGTAGACGATTCACATTCATTTCCCCTTCCAGCCTGCCTATACAGGAAAAAGGCTTCTCTCTTGCAAGAAAGAAGCCTCCATCCATATGGTCGGCTTAAATGTCATAGCTTTCCTGTTTCTCAGCGGCGAACGGATCCTGCCTGCCCATTACGCGATCCAGGATCAGCTTCTCATAGTGAATAAATCCGCTGTCTCTCACCCTCGGTCTTGCCAACTGCACATCGATGTCCAAAGCGATGCGTCCCTGTTCAAGCAAGATGACCCGATCCGCCAACGCCACCGCCTCGCTCACATCATGAGTGACCAAGACGGCTGTAAATTTCTGCTTCGTCCAGATCGCTTCAATCAACTGTTGCATCTCAATACGCGTAAGCGCGTCAAGCGCGCCAAGCGGTTCATCCAGCAGCAGAAGCCGCGGCTGGCCGATCAGAGCGCGCGCCAGCGCGACCCTCTGGCGTTGCCCGCCCGACAGATTAGCCGGCCATTCGTCTGCCTTGTCCCTTAATCCAACTTGCTCCAGAACATCAGCCGCAAGCGTCCTATCGTTGGATCTGCTTCCCAGCCTCACATTATCCGCGACTTTATTCCATGGAAGCAGTCTGGCATCCTGAAACATCAGTCGCGTCTCTGCTTGTAAGCCCGATACGGGATGGCCGTTGCTGCGTATCGTGCCGGAACTTGGCTGTTCCAATCCGGACAGCAATCGGAGAAGCGTGCTCTTGCCGCAGCCGCTTTTCCCGACGATGGCTACAAATTGCCCCGCTGGAATAGTCAGACGCAGCTCCTTCAGTACAGGCAAAGCTTGAAATGATTTGCTCACGCCTTCTATTTCTAACGCAGTACCAGTCGACAATGGTCGCTTCCCCCCCCCTCTACTTGCTTGTGTGATATCCCGGATGCCAACGCAGCCATCTCTGCTCCAGCAGCTTCGCCAGCATATCCGACAGCTTCCCCAGCAAGGCGTAAAGCAGGATGCTTAAGATCACTACATCCATTCGCATAAATTCTCTTGCGTCCATCGCCATATAGCCGATGCCGGAGTCTGCGGATATCGTTTCCG
The DNA here is from genome assembly GCF_018403685.1 of Xylanibacillus composti. NCBI lineage: Bacteria > Bacillati > Bacillota > Bacilli > Caryophanales > Paenibacillaceae > Xylanibacillus > Xylanibacillus composti. The sequence goes on along the minus strand of NZ_BOVK01000029.1, from coordinate 35,481 downwards.
CCACGATCAGGGTCATCCACATAATGCCCAGCGCAAATCGAATGCCGACCAGAATATTGGTCAAGGCGCCTGGCAAAATGACGTTGCGAAACAAAGCGAATCCGTTCAGTCCGTATACCCTTGCCATCTCGATCAGTCCTTTATCCACCATGCGAATGCCGTGGAAGGTGTTCAAATATATAGGGAACAGGACGCCAAGCGCAACGAGAAATATCTTGGCTTCCTCCCCGATGCCAAACCATAGAATGACCAGCGGGATCAGGGCAAGATGCGGAATATTGCGGATCATCTGCACCGAAGTGTCCGTTGCTTTCTCGATAAGCGGAAAAAGTCCATTCACGAGCCCAAGCACAAATCCTGCGCTTGCGCCAATCAGAAAACCCAGAAAAGCGCGTGAAGAGCTGACTGCTATATAATGGAACAGATCACCCTCTGCAGACAGCCGAACCAAGGCAGCCAACACCGCGTATGGAGTCGAAACGGTTCGTGCATCGATCCAACCCAGGCTGCCCGCCGCTTGCCAGATTGTCAGGAACAGCAGCGGAAGCAGCCAAGGAATGAAGGCGTGCGCCCAGTTCTTCCTCCTATTTCCCATCTAGACTGTCACTCCCTGCAGTTTCAGCATGAGCGGCTGTATTGTTCCGATTTGCCAGCTCGCCGAACGGACTGACATAAGCAGCTTTCCCGCCAGACTTCCCGGTTGAAACGCGCAGCAAGGGGAACAAGAGCTCCGCCACGCGGTAGCATTCCTCCAGATGCGGATAGCCTGACAAAATAAAGCTGTCAATCCCCGCTTGTTTGTATTCTTCGATCCGTTCGGCAATCTGCTGCGGATTGCCTACAAGCGCCGTTCCGGCTCCTCCCCGCACTAGTCCGACCCCCGCCCAAAGGTTGGGAGATACAGTCAAGCCATCGCGCTTCCCGTGGTGAAGACTTGCCATGCGCCGTTGGCCTTCGGAATCAAAGCGCGCGAATATGTTCTGGGCTGCCCGGATGCTCTCCTCGTCTACGTAGCGAATCAAGTCTTCCGCCGCCTGCCACGCCGCCTGCTCCGTTTCCCTTGCAATGATGTGCAACCGGATGCCAAACCTTACAGATCGCCCTTGTTCGCGGGCAAGCTTTCTAACCTGCTCCACCTTGGCCTTCACTTGCTCCGGTGGTTCCCCCCAGGTCAAATACACATCTGCATGCTTGCCGGCCACTCGCTGACCGGCCTTCGACGATCCTCCGAAGTAGAGCGGCGGATAGGGCTTCTGAACGGGCGTGTACGCCAATTGCCCTCCCTTAATTCGAATATAATCTCCGGCGTAATCGACCTTCTCGCCACGCATGAACAGCCGCCATGCATCCAAAAATTCATCTGTGAGCGAGTAACGGGAATCATGATCCAGGAACAAGCCGTCTCCCGCCAACTCTACCGGGTCACCTCCGGCAACCACATTGATGAGTAGCCGGCCTTCCGATATACGGTCGAAGGTGAGGGCCATTCTCGCCGCTACGGCAGGCGACATTAGCCCTGGCCGCACGGCTACCAGAAATTTAAGCTTCTGTGTTGCCGATATCAAGGAGGACGCGGCAATCCAGGCATCCTCACAGGATCTGCCTGTAGGGATCAACACCCCTTGATAACCAAGTTCATCCGCTGCCTGTGCGATTTGCCTCATATAGGCGAAGTCGGCTGGTCTTGCCGCATGCTCGGTCCCTAAGTATCTGCCGTCCCCATGTGTGGGAATAAACCAGAATATTTCCATAAGCATCTCATCCTTTCGTCATGTCTCGCGCAATAGGTTTATTCGGACAATACGGCATCCTTCAAGTCGATCTTCTCCGGAATGAGCTGCAAGTCGTAGAAGGTGTCCGCAATCGCTTGTTGTTCGGCAATCACCTGATCGTTGACGAGCTGGACGCCATATCCGCGTCTGCCAGACGCCAACGCCACGGGCGCTGCATCCATACCGATCTCGCGGGCAAGCACCTCGACCAATTCCTCCTGATGCTCGGCAGCCCATTGATCCGCCTTATCCAGTTCCTTCAGCAAGATGTTAACAGCTTCCGGGTGTTGCTCGGCAAATGATCGGGAAGCGAGGTAAAACTCATAATTTTTCACGGACCCTTCGCCGTCCGCCAAGATTCGGGCATCTATTGCATCCTCCACCGCGGCAAGATACGGGTCCCAGATAACCCATGCGTCCACATCGCCTTTTTCGAAAGCGATTCGGGCATCGGCTGGCGGCAAATAGGCCGTTTCAATATCTTCATATTGCAAGCCGGCCTCTTCCAGTTTTTTGACCAGCAAATAATGCACATTGGAGCCCTTGTTCAAGGCTACCTTCTTCCCTTTCAGCGCGGCGACCGTCTCGATGTCCGACTCTTTGCGCACAACAATCGCTTCGCCGGCAGGACTTGGCGGCTCATGAGCCAAATAAACGAGCGGAGCGCCGGCAGCCTGGGCGAAAATCGGAGGCGTTTCCCCCGTATGGGCAATGTCGATGCTGCCGACATTCAACGCTTCCAGCATTTGCGTCCGCCCGGAAATTCAATCCATGTCACCCGATAGCCGCTGCCTTTCAATTGTTCCTCCAGCGTTTCCTGCGACTTCAGAATCAGCATCGTCCCATACTTCTGGTATCCGATGCGAATAACCTTGCCGGACGCATCGGCCGCAATTCCGGTTGATGCCGCTTCATTGTTCGCGCATCCTGCAAGAAGCGCAATCACTATGAACAGCGTTAAGATAGGTACACCTGGGGGGATTTGCTTGTTCACATTCATCTAGCAACAGACTCCTTCTTTTGATATAAAAAAAGAGACCTCTCATCTAAATGCAGTGAGAAGTCTCCAGTGGTCCGGTCGACTTTTTATCTTTATTCCAATTCACTTATTGCTTTACTGAGAATTAGGGGATGCAAACATTAATTTCCTTTCACAACTTGATCCCAAATGCCGCCATCGCCATAAATATCCTCGCGCACTTGACTCCAGCCGCCCAAATAATCAATGTCGAACAAGCCGTCAGGCGTAATGTATTGTTCGGCATATTGTGCGTGAACATCCGGGTCCACGGCACGGAAGCCTCTCTTCGCAAATTCCTCCTGCGCTTCCTTCGTCCACAAGAAGTCAACGAATGCGTGCGCAACCTCCGTCACGCCGTGCTTCTCGGCATTCTGATCGATGACCGCAACAGGATTCACAATTTTGATCGTATAATTCGGAACGATAATGTCGTAGATTTCTTCCTCCATATTGCGGAGCAGCAATTCATTCTCATACGTGATCACGACATCGCCGATGCCTTTTTCGAACGTCGTCATCGATGCCCGGCCGCTCTTATCCAACGCCTTCACATTTCGATAGACTTGGGACAGCAGCTCCTTGGCTTCAGCTGGATTCGCAGCCCCGGCTTCCTCGGAAATTTTCAATCCGGCTCCATATATCGCATTGACGTCCCATTGCGCGCCGCCTGACGTTTTCGGATTCGGGATCAGCACCTCAATGCCTTCCTTCGTCAGATCTGTCCAGTCATGAAGCTGTTTCGGATTTCCTGCGCGTACGCCCAAAGCGACTACAGAGCTTGTGATCATACCGCCGTGCGGCTTGCTTCGCCAATCACTCGTAATCAAGCCGGCTTCCTCAATCTTATCTACATCGCCTTCCAACGACAGCAGAGCAATATCGGCTTCGAAGCCCTGCACAATGGCGCGGGCTTGCGCGCCGGACGCCTCATAGGACTCCTTGAACACCACTTGCTGTCCAGTCTTTTCCTTCCATTCGGCCTGGAATAGCGGAATAATCGCTTGCACCGCTTCCTTCGGAACCGTATAGGCGCCAATCGTCAAAGTTACCGTCTCCGAGCCATCGTTCGGACTTGTTCCGGAGCCTGCATTCGCCCCCGCATTCGTCTCTGCATTCCCGCCAGAGCTTGCATGTTGTGCGTTCGAGCATCCTCCCAGCACCGCGACAATGAGCAAACTGATGATGGCTATCCAAGCCATACGCTTTCTGTTCTTCATGCCAACCCACTCCTTCATAGAAACTTTTATATATAAACAGGCATCGGATCATTCAACAAGCGATTGTCCAATACCGTATTTTCCTCAGGCGCAAACACCAGCAGCCGATGGATGAGCACATTCACCTTGTCGCCTACCTGAAACACCTGCTGCCCGATATCCTGATAAGCCATCAATCTAGCGCCTTCGACCTCTACCTCCAAATACCAAGCGGTTCCGCGGAAATGAACGTGGCGCACCTCGCCCTGAATACCGGCGGACCGGACTGCTTCTGTATCCGCGCGACGCACTTCGATTGCTTCGGGACGAATGTACACGGACGTTCCCCGCTTCCATCGGCCTTGCTCGGCGTAATGCTGCAATTCGGGAAACGGCTTCCATGCCGGCGCCTCCGGCAAAGAATTGGATTCTCCGATAAAGCGGGCGACAAATGCGGACTGGGGCTTGCTGTATACTTCGTAAGGCGTCCCCTGCTGCTCCAGAAGACCTTGTTGAATGACGAGGATTTCATCGGCAACCTCTATCGCTTCATCCTGATCATGCGTGACGAAGATGCTTGTGATCCCGATTTCATTGATCAGCTCCCGCAGCCAGCTGCGCAGCTCCTTGCGAATCTTGGCGTCAATGGCGGCAAAGGGCTCATCAAGCAGAAGCAGCTCCGGCTGTGGAGCCAATGCTCTCGCAAATGCAACACGCTGCTTCTGCCCGCCGGATAACTGGTGAGGATACTTCTTCTCCGTCCCGCTCAGCCCTACTAGCTTGAGCAAATACGTGACGCGCTCATCAATTTCTTCCCTGCTCTTCTTCTGCACCTTCAGACCATAAGCGACATTGTCGTAAACGCTCATATGCTTGAACAAGGCATAATGCTGAAAGACAAAACCGATTTTCCTCTTCTGGACGGGAACATGATTCGCCAATTGTCCGCCCAAATAAATATCGCCCGAAGAGGGATTCTCCAAGCCCGCAATCATGCGAAGAATGGACGTCTTGCCTCCCCCGCTCGGTCCAAGAAAGCCAACTAGCTTTCCCTTCTGTATGTCAAAGCTGACCCCCCGAATGGCGTGAAAACTGCCAAAATGCTTATGCAGCCCTCTAACCTGAATGTCCATGAATCAACACTTCCCTTCTATGCTTCAGCCATTCCAGGAACAATAAAATCATGACTGAGATGAGGCCTAGCACCAGAGCAATGGCATTGGCGCCAACCAAATTGAAATTGTCTGCATCCTGATACACCAACGTAGTGGCTGTCTGGGTTTCATTCATAATATTTCCCGATACGACAAGCACTGCGCCAAACTCGCCCAACGATCTGGCAATTGTCAACACCGCACCGTAAACTACCGCCCATTTTATTGCCGGAAACGTGATGCGCCAAAAGGTGCGAGTCGAAGATGCGCCCAACATAGCGGATGCTTCCTCAGCCTCGGTGCCGATTTCCTGCAGCACGGGGACAATCTCCCGAACGACGAACGGAAATGTGACGAATAGCGTTGCCATGACCATCCCGGGAAGCGCGAACACAATCTTGTAGCCAAGACTATCGAAAAAAGCGCCCAGTATCGTTTCCGGGCCAAACAGCAAAATAATCATCAAACCGCCTATAACGGGAGAAACGGCAAAGGGCAGATCAACAATGGCGTTCATAACAGGCTTCAGCCATCTTGCCAGCCACCTTCCTCTGACGAGCTCCAAAGCCAGGAAGACTCCCACTACGACGTTCAAGACTGTGGAAATGACTACGATGATGAATGAAATTTTGAATGCATGCTTCGCCTCGGGCCGCGTGATCGCCTCGTAAAAACCGCTCCATCCTTCGGAGAAGGCGGCAAACATCACATAGCCGAGCGGCAATAAAATAAGAACGGCAAAGATCGACCAAGTCGCTCCGATCGTAAGTTTTCTCATGCGTATCGCTCCTTCCTTCTCTGGATGAAATGCGCCCACCATAAAATCAGGAAGGAAAGCGTTAGGAGCACGATGGATATGACAGAAGCTCCTACCGGATTAAAGGTTTCAATTTCTGCAAAAATGTACACGGAGGCTACCAATGTCCGCTCCGGCAAATTTCCGGAAATGAGCGCTATGACGCCGAATTCCGCCAAGGCCCGTGACAACGCCAGCATGCTCCCCGAGAGAATGCCCGGAAGTATGGCCGGAAACACGACTTTGTGGAACGTCATCCAGCGTCCGGCTCCCAGAATGGAGCTGGCTTCTTCCTCTGCCTGATCCAATTGCTCCAGCAGCGGTTGAATCGCGCGGACGACAAACGGAAATGTTACGAAAGTCATGCCGATCACAATCGCATAGTGATTATAAAGCAGCTCAATGCCGACATCCGCCAGCGCCGAACCGAGCACGCTGTTCGGACTAAACATCGTTAAGAGAATGACGCCAGAGACAGCCGTCGGCAAAGCAAACGGGAGATCTACCAGACTGTTCAGTATTCTTTTTCCCGGAAATGTGTAACGGACTAACGTATACGCAACAAGGGTCCCCACAACGGCTTGGATTAAGGCGGTAACGGCACTAAGCTTGATCGTCAACCATACCGCCTTCACCGCAACCCCGTCTTGAACATCTTCCAGGAATGCGCCCCAACCTTCAGAGAAGCCTTTCATGTAGACCGCGCTAATAGGCAGAACGATCAGAACGAGCAAATAACCGATCAAGATCGTTCTCATTAACACCTTGACTAATGACAATGACATGGGTACCCCTCTTTCATTTGCTGTCCATCCGAAGCTTTTCCGTACGTTCAATTTGAACGATTCTTCCTTCATGAATGACGATATGAATGGAACCGTATTGAATGTCCGACAAGCTCTGCTGAATATAGTGGATGATTTCTTTTTCTTTCTCTGAAGATTTTTCCATGTTCACCCCTCCAACACAAACTTTTCACACCTGAATACTTGGTTTAATGGCCTGCTAAATCATCCACCCGTTCCATTCTTCTTTTTTCCTTTCCATTCCCTCCAGCCAATCTGCGGTTTTGTCAATGGCTTGCATGGCATGTTCGCCGGTTGAATAAGTATGATCCGCTTGAAAAATAATTTCCTTCTCGCATTCCCAGCCGTTTCTCATCCAGAACAGCTTCTGGTAAAGAAATGCGTAGTCTGTCGGGATCACCTCATCGCTTGTTCCGTGAATAAGCAGAACATCTCCCTGGAATTGATTGGCGATCTTGAATGGCTGATGCTCGCTCAAGGAAGCAAAAAATCGTCCCTGGAACGAATAGCCAAGATAGTCGGCTTCACCTTCCTTCACAGCATGATCGTAAGTCTCTATTCCTGTTATTTGAACAATATCCCGGAACGGATGGCCGACAGCTGACCATAACGCCAGCTTGCTGACCCTTCTGTCTTGCACGGCGGTGAACAAGGCAATGGCTCCGCCCAAACTATGTCCAAGCAAGGTAATGCGTCTAATGTCCACGCAATCCATATCACAAACATAGTCCAGGACATGCCGGGTTTGGCTGACAAAGTCCTCGAACCGCGAAGAGCCGTACTCCCCTTCGCTTTCCCCGCATCCGGAGTAATCGAACCTTGCAACCAAATATCCCCGACTGGCAAGCGCTCTGGCCGTTTTGACAAACAATCTATTCACTCCTATGCGGCTGCCGACGAACCCGTGACAGATGACTACAGCCGGATACCGCAAACAGGACTCGCTGTCCTTGGCACGTGTCGGATAGTGAAGCGTAGCGGCTAATGGATGCATTTCGCTTTGAATCGTCACCTGTTTTTCCATCGATCATCTGTCCTTCCTTCATAAATGGTACAAAAAGAGACACTACGCCCATAAAGCTTGTGCTGGACTTGTAGTGTCTCCGGTGGTCCGGTCGACATATCCCATAATTCCGACTGGATTACTTAGTTATAAGATTATGTTTTAGATCTTATCACCTGTGCTTATAAACTGTCAATTGCCTTTTTGAAATTTTTTTCGACCCAGGCATTGGCCATTTTACTGTCTTCCCCCAAGTCGAATTGTCGGCATGAGCACGCTGGTGTCCAGGCACTTGCCGCCAGGCAGATGCGTAGGATGAAGAAAATCTTGGAATTTGCACCATGAAAGGAGAATGAAGATGTACAGCCCGTATATATATCCTTATCCGTATGTTTATCCAAGACCTTACTATTGGCATCCCTACCACGCTTACCCATATTGGAACCCCTATTTCCCTTATGGGTACCGGGGCGCTGAGGAGAATGAGAATGTGAACTTCGCCCCTCCTTCACACCGTGAGCATGAGCTCAAGGATTACGGTCCCCATCCGCTCGTGATCAATATCGAGGAAGCAACGATGAAGAACCAGACATTCCGTACAGCCTTATGGACAGGGAAGCATCTCCAAGTGACCTTGATGAGCATCAATCCCGGAGAAGACATTGGATTGGAAATTCACCCCAAGACCGATCAATTTCTGCGTATAGAGTCGGGCCGGGGGCTAGTGCAAATGGGGAGAGAAAAGGTACGGCTTGATTTCCAACAACCTATTTCCGATAACGACGCGATTATGGTTCCTTCGGGAACCTGGCACAATGTAACGAACACCGGACATACGCCGTTGAAGCTTTATTCCATCTATGCGCCTCCCCAGCATCCCCGTGGAACTGTTCATGAGACGAAAGCGATCGCCATGGCCGCGGAAGGGGGTGCATAGCCGACTAGCCCTTGTATCAAAAAAAGAAAATAGCCCCATCGACAGGGCTCTTTCCCATGCAGATGGGGCAAATTCCTATTGCTTGGAGGTAAGAATGCGCACCAGTTCCTCGTCCACTACTTGGCCTGAAGCGTCTACCAGTCCGAAGCTCATTTCTTTATAGGACCAAACCGCGCTGCCGATGTTCATCTGCTTGAACAGATCGGTTACATCTTTGTGCCAACGGTTGCGGCTATCAGCAGGCGTTCGGTTAATGACACCGTATTCACCGCAATACAGCGGCTTGCCTGTTTGTGCAATAAAGTCTGCGGCCGGCTGCAAATATTTCTCCATCAGCGACTTGTCCATATATTCCGGAATGTATTCCTTCATGTGATTGTCCCGAATATCGGGATTGCTGTCTATAAATTCTTGAATGCCCACGGCCTCTCCCGGGTACTCCACTGTCTGGTTGTAAGCATGCAATACAGGAACCCATGGCGCTTTCTGATGGGTGAACAAAATCGGCTTGTACATATGGAAAGTATAAATAATCCGATCATCATTCGGGACAAGTTCGATTTCCTTCAGCTCGTCAATAGAGTTATAGTAGTTTCCGCCATAAATAATGGCACGGCCATGATCGGCTCCCCGGATTGCTGCGATTGCTCGGTGAGCGAGACGATTCCATCTGGTGCTGTCCTGATCTACGACTTCATTGAGCAGCTCGAACTGCAGGTATTCCCCTTCCGATCTATAGCGGTTGGCGAACATCTGCCAGATTTGACAAAACCGTTCCTGCATGCGAACATCGGTAAACAGGTTATTCTTGTCCAGTGTCCCAAAGCTGTAGCCCGGCGCTTTATGCAGATCCAGTACCACGCCAAGTCCGTACTTGGTTGCCCAATCCAGGCACTTGTCGATATAGGACAAACCTTCCTCGTTCCATCCCTCTGCACCTTCTGCGCCGTCATGCATAATTACGGGATAATCGACCGGCAAGCGGATATGGTCCATTCCCCATTTGGCAATCTGCGCGACATCTTGTTCCGTAATGAACGTGTCGAAATGCTCCATGCTGTATGCCCGGTATTGCGAAATCCAACCGCCCAAATTCACGCCTGATTTGAAGTCATGCTGTCCCATCTTTCATCCTCCCTTATACTTGCTACTGTTTGAGCCGGTATCTAGTCCAATATTCTCTTGCCCCCTTCATTTTTCCTGCTGCTTTTTTGATCATAAAAAGAAATTCACGGTATGTGTGCCCGAGGCTGGAACTGTTCGGTCAAATCGATGCAGAAACATGGCACCGGGATCAAGAACTATTGAAACTTGCCGTAGTCCTTGATCTCGGCTTGCACATTGCAGCGTATTTCCATCTGGGCATAGGCCTCGCGCCAGTCCAATTCGGACCACTCCTTGAAGCTCATATGATTCCGGATATCCTTCCCGATGCCCAGGCTGTCCACTTGATGCTTCTGCATCATTTCCACCATTTTCTGTGCTTCCTGCTGAAGATAGTCCGAGATTTTTCGTTCCAGCTTTTCCTGATCCGGCACTTCGCTCGGTTTCAAATCGCCAATATACTCCAGAACGGACGCTCTGGCAGTGACGTGTATTTCCACTGAAAACGGAGGCTTCGGATTCAACACTTTAACTTTGCGCTTGCTGCTTAGCGAACTGAAGAAGACAAACTCACGGCCTTCCGATCCATCGTCTAATTGAATACTGATTTCCCCTTGCTTGAATCCCCCTCGCAATAAAGCAAAGATCATAGTCTGCTGAGTCGCAATCTTCGTCACATATCGATCGTCTTGAAACAAGCCGATGCCGGATATGTCCACATGATCCCCATGATCCTTCATAACAGGGGCGACCGGATCGATGCCGTCATCGAAATAATCCCGGACAAAATGGTACAGGTTGGTGTCAGGTACGGTCTGGTATTTCGCTTCTTTATCCAGCATTTGGGCAATATAGACGCCTGTGATCGGGTGATCGGGATATTCTTTCGCGAGCAAGTCATGCGCAGACCCATCTACAAGCGTTATCTTGACGCGCTGGCCAATCGACGGGTCGCGGATCAACGTATCGATATGCTCCCAGATCCCGGCTCGGGCCAACTCCGATCCATACAAGATGTTCCGCAGCTGACCGCTGACCAAAGTGCGGTTGGTCATTTTGGACAACTGGATTCGGGCTTCCTTGCTCGTTCTTCCAGTGGCGGTGAGAACCTCGCGTTTGTCTTCGGCATCCGGATCAGCCTTCGGGATAGAAATTGTAATTTTCAGTTTTTCATCCTCGCTTGCTCCCTCTTCCTGACTGATCAGATCATAGCTGGTCGTATGCGTGAACCCCAGTTCCTCCAAAATGCGCTGGTCGCTCGTGCTGCACCCGGCAAGCACAATTATCCCCAACAGCCAGCTGATGCGCTTACGCAGCATAATTCTCCCCCTTTCTCCATCGGCGAATAAGAAGCAAGCCAATGAGCAGAACCGGAATGATAAATACAAGCACCAATTCCGCATAGGCAAGCCATCGCAGCCACATTTCAACCTCTCTGATCAAGCTGGGAAAGTACGAAAAGCAGAAGCTTCCGAAAACTACAAACACGCTCAGCCATTTTCTCTGAATGCGCGGGGCAAGATGATTTAAGATCTCTTCAGCCATCCAAAAGTACATGACCGACGATATGAGAATGAGCAGCAGAAAGAACGTGAACAGGAAGTTTTCCATTCGTTCGATAAAGGGCAACTCAATATAAGCAAGCAGATCAAGCACCGGGTATCTCGTTTCCACTAACTGCCCAAAGCTGAAAAAGCCGTAAGCGACTATGGCGACGCTCAAATATACGACCGTAGTAAGCAGATTTCCGATATAGACAGCCTTGAACAAGGAGCGGACACGTTCGGCATAGGGGGCGAGAAACATGCAGATCTCGAAACCAAGAAATGCCGTAAAGATTTCAACTCCCCCATGAACGTAGGACGTGTCCCCGCGGAACAAGAACGGTGTGAGCCTGGCCCATTCGAACTCTCCAAGGTAAAAAAGCAGGAGCGCCATCATCCAAATGGTCAGAAAAAAGAAGACCGTGGCTGCCTTCGATATGTTGTATATGCCTTTCAGGAGCAGCAGCAAGGCCAAAATATCGAAGACGCCCTTAAAAATCATGGGATTCGTCGTAGGAAAGGCGATCATTTGAAAGATCAGGATAAACTCCTTGCCTACCATACAGCCTGTGAAAGCAAGCAAGCTGACAAGAACCAGATAAACGGGAATCAGGAGCGGCTTCCAAACGAGCGACTCGGCGATATGGAGAATGGAAGTCTCTTTCCCAAGCCGAAAGACAAGGCTGATAAGGAAAATGCTCAACGTAGCCGCAGCGGAGAAGATGACAATCGACAGCCACCCGTTTCTCCCGTAATTTTCGGCCGTCAGCCGCGGCAGAACAAACACCATGACTCCCGACTGTACCATATATGTCAGAATGGCAATATGCAGAGGGTGCAGCTTTTCACGAACCATAGCGTTCTCCTTATTGTTTCATTCGATTTCGGGTCGGATTGGGCGACTTGACGCTCGTTGACCGCTTGCGCATCAGCCAATATGGCGCGCGAATAAAGACATCCTTCCAATCAGACACATTCATGGGCGCCAAAGGACTTAAGTAAGATACGCCCAAATTGCTTAAACCGCTTAAGTGAATGACGATGTACGCGACACCGAACATCAAGCCCATATTCCCCCACATTCCTGCCAGAACGATTAAGCCAAATCGAATCAGGCGAATCGAAGCACTCATCACATAACTGGGAATGACGAAGGAAGCAATTGCTGAAGAGGCTACAGCGATTATTAAGACATTGCTGGTTAAACCGGCCTGGACTGCAGCTTGGCCGATGACAATACCGCCGACAATGCCAATTGTCTGGCCGATCTTGGTAGGCAGCCTGGCTCCCGCCTCGCGCAGGAGCTCAATGGTGATTTCCATCAGCAGCGCCTCATAAATTGGCGGGAAGGGCACCCGATACCGGGATTCCGCCAAATTGGTCAGCAGCGCAGCCGGAATCATCTCATAGTGATACGTAGTCACAGAAACGTAGAAAGCTGTAAATGTCACAGTGATGATGAACGCCAGGAACCGCAAAAACCGGAGTGCCGTTCCAAGCATCCAGCGCTGATAATAGTCGTCAGGAGAAGAGAAAAATTCAAAGAAATTAGTCGGCGCGCTGAACGCCGACGGGCTTCCGTCCACGATCCCCACAATTCTTCCGGACAGCAGCCTGGACACCGCCGCATCGGGGCGCTCTGTTGTCAAAAACTGCGGAAATACGGAATTCGGATGCTCATCGATGTATTGAATCAGCATGTTCGTATCGGTTAGTCCGTCCATCTCAACGGACTCGATGCGACGGACGAGTTTATGGACCAGCTCGCGATTGGCGATATCCTGAATAAACAGAATATACACTGTTGTTTTTGTAATCTCGCCCACTTCGCATGGAATGACCTTCAAATGCGAGCTTTTGATTCTGCTGCGAATGAGCGACAGGTTCGTCTGAATGTTTTCAATGAATGAATCATGCGGTCCTGTAATCACCGTTTCGGTTTCGGATTGCTGCACGGAGCGGAACTGGGGGCCATTTGTATCAGCCAGATAGGCCTGGTCCTTCCAGAACAGTGCTGTTTGACCATCCAAGATTCCCTTAATCAGTCGTTTGGCTTCGTCTATTCTTTTAAAGGGGGAACGACGCATATAAGCGGAAACTTCCTGCACGGACAAACTTCTTAATGGCTGCAAGATCTCCCTGCCCACATCCTCGCCGCTGACCATATGGTCAAAGTAAAGCACATCGATGTGAATGTCCGGGAAGAAGCGATGCTTCAAATCTGAACATTGCTCAAATTCCTGCAAGACATGAGCCAATGTCGGCGGAGACGGCGCACTGTCGCCCTGCTGCAGCTCGTGCTGTTGTTCCTTACGCAGAAGCAGTTTTTTGATCATGCGGAATAGATACACCTGAACCATCCTGTTCATCCAGTAATATGTCATAGATTGCGTAGTTTGGTTAGGAGTATGCATCAGGATGGGTTTATTCCGCATTTTGCGACGAATTGCGGAAAGACGAGAGAGGAGCGTAATGCCGTCACAATCGGACGACTGCAGATCCACTGTTGTACACAGTCAAAAACATCATCTTGGCAAGCTTGAATGTTAATGCGCGATCCATGGCCTTTCCCCCTCTCCTGTGATTGATGCCTACATGCGGCATACCTCCATCGGACATTGCTCGCAATGGCACACATCGCGCAAATATGACAAATCTTTAATCACGAGATGGCCATCGACATAGTCGATCACATCGGCTTTTCGCAAATCGGTCAATATCCGGTTGACGCTTTCTCTTGCGGTGCCGATCATTTCGGCCATTTCCGTATTGTTGATCTTGAGATCAATCCAGATCTCCGAGCCTTCCTGGGGTACACCGTACGTATTGCTGAGCCGAATCAACAGCGAGCAGAGCGCACCGGTCTTGCCGAACATCATCAAATCACGAAACTTTGACTGGGTTACCCGATGGGTCAAGCCCATCCATTTCATAAATTGGATGGCCAAATCGCCGTGCTGCCACAGCAGCACTTCCAAATCCTTGCGCTGGATCATCCCGATCCTGCTGTCCTCGATTACTTCTGCGCTGAAATCGTGCAAGGAATCCTGGAACGGATCGAGCTGGCCGAACAAATCGCCGTCCTGGTACAAATACAGCGTGAACGACTTGCCGGTATCCATCGTCTTGGTCAGACGAACCCGTCCCTTGATGATGTAATACAGCTTGTCAGCCGAGTCCCCTTCCCAGTACAGGTACGTTCCTTTTTCCGCTTGCTTGGTATACATAATCCCGCGCAGCATTTCCATATTGTCATCGGACAAGAACCGTGCAATGCCCAGGTTGTTCGTCGCCAATGCCATATGCGTCACTCCTCTCGATCTGAACTCCATACTTCCATCCTAAGAGAATCCGAAGCGCAATCCTATCGGGAGAAATGCTGATTTTTCCCAAGGGGAATCCCCTGATTCCGACATGGGGAAAGGGCGAACCCGGCAATTGACGCGCCTGCGGGATGAGGGAATTCCCCGATAAGCAAATTAAGGGTGTTCCCCGACATACAAATGACTGCGAAATCATTACAATAAAAGGACGAGTACAAAAGTACGATCGAAAAGGAGGAAGCGAATGATGCAGCTCGTCAACCACCCCATATCGCAAGCATTGGAGCGTTTGCGTACATTGGCCGCCAGCGATTTCACCGGGCTTGCCTTGCTGGAATCTCATCAGAAGGCGCGCTGGCGCTACGCTGCAGGCAATCGGAGCGAGCGTTACAAGCAAATGCTGCTAAAGCCCGGCTCCGGTCCCGCAGGCGTCGCATTCCGCATCGGCAAGCCCGTCTTATGGGACGATCGCGCTCCCTCCCTTTCAGGCTTGCGGGCTGACTGCCCGCTGATTACAGCCGAGCAGCTTCACAGCGCAGTAGCTGTCCCGATTAGTACAGGGCATGGAATCAAGGCTGTTCTGCTGGCGGCAAGACGAAGCCCGCACCCCTACACCGTGCAGGAAGTCGAAATCATAGAGAACGTATCCAAACAACTGCTCTTGTTCATAGAACCGTGATCATCCCGAATTTTTTCTATTGCCGGGATTGTTTTGTATAATAGAACGTGCAGGATTGTTTTAGAGGTCCCGCCGAAAGCAGCAGGAATAAGCGTCGAAGCGTTCCTCCGTTAGGTAAAACGGCCTTATATCGCAGGAAGGAGAACCGGAGATGGTGAAGATATTGCTGGTGGATGATCACGCGGTCGTCCGCACCGGGCTGAAAATGTTGTTGGACGGGAAAGAACAAATGGAAGTGGTCGGAGAAGCGGCGGACGGCGATGAAGCGATAGAGGCGGCAGCGGCCTTGCGTCCCGATGTAGTGCTGATGGATTTGAATATGCCGCAGGGCAAGGATGGGCTTACAGCAACGGCGGAATTAAAGAAGCTGCTGCCGGATGTTGCCGTCTTGATCTTGACGATGCATGACGATGACGAGTATTTGTTTCGGGCCATCCATGCAGGCGCATCCGGCTATGTGTTGAAAAGCGCGCCGCATGATGAGTTGGTGACCGCTATCCAAACTGTTGCCGAAGGCAATGCCTATTTGTATCCGACGGCAACCAAGAAGCTGATGGCTGAATACGTGGACAAGCTGAAGCGCGGTGACGCCCCTACAGCCTATGAGACATTGTCAGAACGGGAAAAGGAAATACTGGCGCTGATAGCGAAGGGCTACAGCAACAAGGAAATTGCCGAGCAGCTGATCATCAGCGTCAAAACCGTAGAATCCCACAAAAGCAACGTCATGGACAAACTTGGACTGAAGACCAGGCCGGATTTGGTAAAATACGCATTGAAGAAAGGGCTGCTGCACTTTGACGAATGATCGTGACAAGCTGCATCCGGAAGTCATCGGCCACAACCTGGACCAGTTGCAGGAGCAGATTGATTTCCACATACTCGACCCATCGTTTCGCGACAATCTCAAACATTCCCTGAAGCAGCTCGCAGACGTCAAGTTTGCGCTTGACACCTCATCGATTGTAGCGATTACAGACCACCGGGGCATGATTCAATATGTGAATGACAAGTTTTGCGAAATCTCTCAGTATTCCCGCGACGAGTTAATCGGGCAAGACCACCGCATTATCAATTCCGGTTATCACAGCAAGGCGTTCATGCGGAGCCTGTGGCAGACGATCTCCTCAGGAGACGTGTGGCGCGGCGAAATCAAAAACAAGGCAAAGACTGGCAGTTATTACTGGGTAAATACGACGATTGTCCCCTTCCTGGATGAACAAGGCCGCCCTTATCAATATCTTGCGATCCGCAATGAAGTAACCCAATTGAAAAAGGTTGAGGAAGAACTGAAGCAGATGATGTCCCATGTGATGAATATTCAGGAGGAAGAGCGCCGCCGCTTCTCGCGGGAGCTGCATGACGGCATCGGGCAAAGTCTCTTCTCGCTGCTCATCCAGATGGACCGCCTGATTGGCGATACGAAGCTGAAGGAGCTTGAAAGCATTCGCGGCTATGTCGCTTCTATTATTGAAGAAGTGCGGGGGCTCGCTTGGGAGCTGCGGCCTTCGGTGCTGGATGACCTGGGCGTTGTGCCGGCCATTCGCTCGTATATCGAAAACTACACCGAGCATTACGGCATTCAGGTAGACTTCACCTGCAACATGCGCAAACGGCTGGATGCCAACAAAGAGACGACCATCTACCGGGTCATTCAAGAAGCGTTGACGAACATCGGAAGATATGCGGATGTGGAAGAAGCCAAAGTCACGCTGCAAGAAGATGAAGCCTGTATCAAGGCTTGTATTGAAGATCGCGGCAAAGGCTTTAGGCGCGCCGCCGATGCGAAAGGAGTCGGATTGTTCAGCATGGAGGAACGGGCCCGCAGCGTCGGCGGCCGACTCACCATCGACTCCGAGCCCGATCGCGGCACAATTGTAACCTTGCTTGTACCCAAGTAGTCTCTCTCCGGCAGCCTCCGGACACGCTATTGCAGGCTTTTCAGCTCATCCAGCATCCATAAGCTGGCGTGTCCGCTTTGCGTTGCCTTCGGCAAAATTTTGCAACCGAGCCCGCAGCGATTGGTGTTCGTGAATGCGTTCCGACGTGATCGTGTATCGACCCGACCTTCGCCCCCTTCCTCACTCGATCGCCTTGGCGTGCGTGTATTCATCCTCCGTGCAAATTTGCCGGATGAAATGCCCGTTCAATCCATGCGTCTCCAGATTCGCTTCTGTCAAAGGCTCAAAGCGCACTCTCTCAAGAAAGCTCCAGATCGATTCCTTATCCCTGTCCAGCAAGAACGACAACACTGATGCGCACCGTTTATTGTAAACGCCATGCCATGGGTGCAGTTTCCCATCAAGCAATGGCAAGACCGCATCCACATCCAGCTTGCGGATCAGCTTCCACGAAAGCAACGCCGCATCGGATGACAAAAAGGGCATATCGCAGCCGACTACCCAGAGATGGGGATGCTTGGCCAGCGTCATGGCAGCGTGCATGCCGCCTAGCGGCCCCTTGCCATCGTAGAAATCCGTTATAATCCGAACGCGGCTGTCGACCAAGGGGAGGAACAACCGGGGCTCATTGGTCACCAAGATGATTTCAGAGCAAATCGGCTGCATAAGTTGGATTTGACGCTGTACGAGCCTCTCCCCCTGATACGTCCATAATGCCTTGTGCACGCCACCCGGCTTCTCTTGCTTGCCTCCGGCCAGGATAACGCCGGTGAGCCTGCCAACCTCGTCTTGCAACAGGCATGCAGTATCCAGCATCGTCAACACCTCCAGATCTAATTAGGAATTGCGCTAGTTTTTGTTTCTATGCTACACTCCCCGTTCAATCCAGGCTATGACTTCCCTCACAATCTTTTCATATACTTCCTTTCTCACCCTGATTGGCGGTTTAGTGCGCTTACTGTGTGGCTTGCTCTCACTGTATCACTGCACACAAACGGCTTACTGTGAGAAAAGTCACAACTGTGCGCTGATGATCCGCTTTTCTTGCTGGTTGAAGCAGGCTTCTTCCGGCAGCAGGCAATCGCGCGTAATCGCCCACATTTCCCGCGCAGTAATTCACCTACTGCACTGTGATCGGCTTCGAACTCGTGAACCTTCGCAGCAGCTTTGGCCCGATCTGCCTCAGACCCGGTTTGCTCAGCCGCGCGAATAATCGGAAATACCGTACCTATGTCGCAAATATCTCTTCCAAAGCGGTTTCCAGTGTTGGATACGCGAAGGTAAAACCTGCCTGAAGCAGTCTTTCCGGAAGTACCCAGCGACTTTTCAGCACCAGCTCCGTTTCCGTGCGTATGAGCGCCGCGCCGCATTCCAGCAGCCACCTGGGGGCTGGCAGTCCGAAGCCCCTGCCCAAAGCCCTGCGCAGCTGGCGCATCAGTTCATGGTTCGGCACCGGATTGGGCGACGAACAGTTTAGCGGTCCTTCCAGCTCCGTGTGCTCCATGGCAAATCGGACAATGCGATACAGATCCTTTACATGAATCCAGCTGAACATTTGCGTGCCCTTGCCCTGTACCCCGCCAAGGCCAAACTTGACCAACTGCCGATACGGACCGACAACCCCGCCTGACTGTCCCAGCACAATAGCAATTCGCAGCGCAATTTGCCTAGTGTTAGGCATGCCGAAGGAGAAAAACTGCCGCTCCCATGCCTTGGCTACCTCCACCGAGAAGCCGGAACCGATTTCACCGTCCATCTCTGTCATTGGCCGGTCCTCCGCATGTCGGTAGATGGTGGCAGTGCTGGAGTTGAGCCACAGCTTCGGCGGATTGGCGCATGCAGATACCGCTTCGCCCAGCAGCCTTGTCGTTTCGGTGCGTGACGCCATGATTGCCGCTTTATTCCGTTCATGATAGCGGCAATTTACAGATTTTCCGGCAAGGTTGATCAGCGCTGCCGCATCCTCCAACGCTTCTACAATCGCGGCCTGATCGGTCCATGCAAGATGGGGCGACTGTCGTGAGATGATGACAACCTCATATCCGTCCAACTGAAATTGTTCTCGGAAATAATCGCCGATGAATCCTGTTCCTCCGGCAATGACAACTTTGTTCGTCATGCTACCCCTCCCTAGACTGCCTGCTGTTCACCCAAACTTGTTTCATTAGCCTAATTGTATCGGATTGCAACCTGCCTGACTAGCCAGGGGGAGCCTCTGGCGATGCGGCTAGGGGCTGAAAAAAAGACAACAGCCTCCGGGTCAGGACCCGCGAAGGCTGTCGACACTCATGCTATACCCCTTGCTTCTCAATCGTGACATTGTTTTTTTCAGCAAATTTCTCCAGGTATTCAGCCGTTTGCTCGAACGATTTCAGCTTGTCGCTCGTAATTGTATAGGGTTCGGGCACACCGCGTATATGAACCTCCACCATTTTGACAGTGCTTGTGCGGAACAGCTTCTTCACTGCCGTTTGACCGAATCGGAGCCGATCGATTTTGCTATACTTCACATCATGGGTTTTTGCACCGCTGTCCATGGTTAATCGCATGTGATCGACATCCAAATTCACATCAACAATCGCCGGCATACGGTATCCTCCTTATGAAGTTCCTTCGACTTACTCCATACCTATATGCCGATCAATGACGGAATAGACCCCACGCAAGATGTCTTGGCGCAATTACAGCAGCAAATATCCCAGCGCCACTCCGGCCCAACCATAGACGAGCGCATACCCTATATTCCGTGCGGTAATTCGATACGGATTCTCTCCCGTCTGCTCGCTCATAAGCGTCACGGTCGTATTGAAGGTGCCGGATGAATCGTTCGCCAGATTCGCAGTTAACAGCACAATGGCCAAACTGACCGGATTAAGCACCGTCAACAGCGGCTGGATGAAAACCCCCATTAAACTGAGCGTAACGAGCGGATGCAAGCCGAGCAGCGCCGCAGTCAGCGAAACCATTTGCATGAGCAAAAATAAAACAAGCGGCATCGCTGCCAGCTTTCCGAGCAGCGCTTCCTGCGCCGTTACAATCCAGTCTGTCTGCTGCACCATGGCGCTGAATACACCGAGCGAGACAAAGAGCAGAACGAAATTTTGCATGGAGCCCAAGTGGCGCGACCAGGCCAGGCGGTTGTACGCTACGAAACGCTTGAAACGGCCGATCAGCAGCGACCATATCAAGGTAAACGGGATAATCAGCAGGATGACCGCATCGAAGAAATCGGTGTGAAGGACGCGGGACAAGCTGTACCCGGAAAAAATAAACAAAAACAACACGGCAAACAGAATAGCCAGCGGCCGAAGCTGCAGCTGCCGGGTCGGCTTGCGCGCGAACGATATCGGCGTCTTGCCAAGGCGCAGATTCCATATCCAGTCCAGCAGCAGCATAAAGACAGAGAAGCCGATCAGCCACGGGAACAACGTGATATAGGAAACTTTGGTCGCGGCGACCGCTACCGCAATAAACACTTCGACCGGGCTCCAGACGGTTGCCGCCGAAAATGTGCGCAGAATGACACGGCTGGCGAAGCGGTGCACAAATTGCGCCGATTGTTGAATATGTAAATCCTTCACTGTCCGGAATGCTGTCGGAATTGCAGACAGGAATATAAACAGACTGAGCGCATAGGTGAGAATCGAGGTGCGCACGTACAACTGCCTCGCATTCCGCACATTCGCTTTCAGCATGCTTAAGATTTGCCGGTCATATCGTCCGGCAATCATGATGTGATTCATAAACGGGAGCACATACAAGAGCGAGACAAGCAGCGCATTCGTAGTGAAGGCATGCAGAAACTGCCTGATGCCGCCGCCCGCAAGCAGCGCCAATATCCCGCCCAGCAGCAGAAAGACGATACTGATGGTTTGGTATACCCTACCGCCTCCCTTGAAGGAGACAATGAGGGAAAGCACGGCAGTCGCGGCCAGCAGCCCGTCAAGGATGCGATGCTGGATGAAGATGCTCGTCATGTACATAACAAGAAATAGCGTAAACAATCCGCCGCGAGTTTGGACCGACACGTTCATAAGTACCACCTTTATGTTCTAATCTACACGGTCTTATTGTAGAGAACTCATGACGTGAAGTAAAATCTGGCGATACCCTGCATGTATCGGCCCATCCCCGAAGTGTTCAATTCCGGAAGAGCGCTCACTTCCAAAGCGACAACGCGAAGAGGTGCAGATTCGGAAGCAGCGGCAGCACAATTTCGCGTACCCGCTTAGCCTCTGAAAACGTGATTTTCTTGGCGAACAAGTGGACAGAATGGGAGGCTCGTCCTTTCTCATCATGCTCCGGCCACGACTGCCAAGCGATTACATGTCTGCTATGCCCCATACGGCTCCACCAATCCGGGAAATCCATCGCCACTTCCTCCGAAGACCCGTCTGCAAACACCAGTTTGGCGATTTCCGCATGATTGCCTTGCTCGCCGCTGCCCAGCAGCATCATGCCCCGCACTTCTTCCGTGGGCAAGGTTACTGTCTGTCCCTCGCAGGCAATGTTGTCCGGCGCGCCGGCTTCGCATGCAGGAAAGCGAAACGACATGTCCTCAATGCGCAGCAGCCCCCCATCCGGCATGTTCACGCGCGCATAATAGAAACCGACTGCATCGAAATTGGCGCGCGGACCAGCAATCCCGTAATTGTTGCAATAGGATGCAAGGTCAACAGGAATAACTGTTTCAGCTGGCTTGCCAGTTTGCTCTGCTTGCCGCCGTTCCGGGCTGACTTCCCTGCTTCCTGCAAGCTGAGCTGCTCCCCCGCCATCCAGACAGGCCAACAATTGCGCAAGCATATCAGCTTCCGAGGCAACAAGTTGTCTCACGCGCTGCTTGAGATTGTCGGTCAGATCCGGCGCGCCCGGCAGCTGCGACGCATAGTTCATCTTCGCCAGCAGCGCTCGAACGGTCGACCACTTGTTGGAGTAATGTCTGCATTGATCCGCAAAGTCGCGAAGCGGCTCGAGTCCGTACTGTTCCGCCATATAATCCAGCGATTTGGCGAAGTTGAAGCGCGAGAAGATCAGACTGCTCAGCTGGTGATATAACGGACTCCCGCCGAAATCCTCGCACCCCTTCGTTTCCTCGGCGAAGTCGATGCCGTCCAGCGCATGAACCAGCGGCTCAAATGCGGAGACTAATTGCTCCTGCTGGCGAGCGATCAGCGGACGAAATGTTGCAACAAGCCTCTCCCTGTTCGGGATGCGCCCCTTCCCTTCGCGCAACGTCATGCAAGCCCTGAACCCCAGTTCCAGCTCTTGACGCGGCAGCAGCTGGTCCGTCATCTCAAAATACGGGTCCAGGCAAATCAGCTGATCGTCCGCATCGACGCCGACAACTACGATCATGTGTGTATAGTAATGCTCCTTGCGGTATTTATCATCCCAAGGCACATAGTAGGAGTCCACATTCAAGCCGACTGGAAACCCTTTGTCCAGCTCATCCTTAATAATCCGCCACCCTTCTGCCGGAGCCGTCTGGTGAATATTGACGGCATAGCCATGAAAAATTTCAAGCATATGCAGCGGCTGATTCAGCAGCTTCATGCGCGAGGCAATCGTAGTCCGATCTGCTTCGGCCTGCTGAAAATCGAAAAGCAACGCATCTGCGTACATCATTTCGTAGCCTTGCTGAAACCAGGCATTGAGCGTGGCGACCACATCATCAAAGCAGTCCCCCCCCGCTCTTGATCGGCTGAAGCGCCAATGCCGTCATCCGCGATCCCCCTTTCCGAACGCCTGCATGCAAGCCTGAATTTCGGTTATGCCCTCCCACATATCTCCTTCTTGATCGAAGATGACCGTGATCGGAACGGAATCGTTAAGTTCGGTTACTACCGCCAGCATGCGTTCGAAATCTTCCTTGTCTATCGATCCGTCTTCCCGATACAGCGGCTTGGCATGAATGCTGTGGGCGTGCGGCGTGCCGTAAGCGATCCCGGCTTCCCGCTCCGAGGGCAGAAGATTGCCGAAGTCTACGATTGTGCTCACGCGCGGCTCGATGCTTTCAAGCAGCTCACGCCAGCTCCCGACGGTTGCCGTCAACTCGCGAAAATTCTCTGTCACCACCATGACGCCCCGCGCCTGTCCATATGCCCGCAGGTCCGTCAGCGCCTCGCGGCTCCGCTCCATCGCTTCCAGATCACCGGCTTCCTGCTCCCCCGCTACAATGCGCACCGCATCTGCACCTGCCTTCGCGGCTATATCCAGCCATTGGCGCAAATACGCCATATCCGACCGTCTGCGCTCCTCTTCGGGAGAAGAAATATCGCCGTAATCGACGAGCAGTGTGTGGAAGCGCACCTCTGCATCTGCGAACGCCTGCTTCAGCTGTGACAAGTACTCCTCCTCTGTGGATGGAAAATGAAAGTGGCAGAGCTCCAAATACTGGAACCCTCTCGCTTTGACGACCTTCGGCAGCTCAAGCAGCTCGATCTCCTGCGGCTGCAGCTGTACGGCGGTTGTCTGGCTGCGGCTTGCCTCATCCCACACGGTCCAGCGCAGCGGTCCAAGCAGCCTGTGCAAGCTCCACGAGCTCAAAGCCAATCGATTGTCCAACATAGAAGCACTCCCATTCGTCTAGAAAGTTTCCGCGTCAGCGAACAAGCGCGTACAGCGGTTGCACATCATCAAGTTATCGGTTTTCAAATAGTCGCGGAACGTTGCAGCACGCTCCCCTTCCCAAATCTCTTCATAGGAATTCTCGTAAATGTTGCCCAGCTTATAATCCGGCAGATCGACGCAAGGATACACATCGCCTGTCCGGCGAATAATCAGCTCATGCCAGGGCGCTACGCATTTGGAACGGCCGAATACATTATGAATATCGGTATAATAATCATGGATATCTACATAATCGCTGTAATCAACGCCTTCTGCCGCCCAAATGTCCTGCAAGTCTTTTTTCAAGTACTGGGTATCGATGTCAATCGCTTCTTCCACGAAGCCCTGCCAGGCCGGAGATACATCCACATTCAGATGCTCCTTCATCTGCTTCGCGTAGGCTTGTCCTCGCTCCGGCGTCGTGTACAGAAGCGGTGAGAAATTGACCGCAATATCGCGTTTTTTCATCCAAGGATTCTTCGTGTCGTGCAGGATAATCGTAGAATCCTTGAAGCGTTCGCGCAAGGAAGGAATCAAGTCCTTGGCCGCCTTGTAGTTGGTAGGCGAAAGCACCATGTTGATGCTGATATAAGGAAACATTTTCTTCCGCCTCTTCTTCTCTTGCAGCAATGCTTCTATATTATCACAAATGGTATCAAAGCTGCCCTTGCCGCGAATCTCATCGTGGTATTCCCGCGGCCCGTCAATGGAAATATTGCAAATGACGACATTCTCTATCAAAAAGTTGATCCGCTTCTTGATCAGCGAGCCGTTCGTCAGCAAGTAGACATTCATGCGCTTGCTGCGCAGATGCGATACGAGCTCCTCAAAGTGCTGATACAGCATAATTTCGCCGCCTGTAAGAATGACACCGACATTGCGATTGACAGCTGCCACCTGATCAATAAATCTCTTCAGCACCGCAATGTCGAGCTGCTCCCGAATGACCCGCTGCGGCTCCTTGAGCGCCCAGCCTGTGTCGCCCCAGATGTGGCAAAAGTTGCAGCGATAATTGCAAATCTCCGAAGGAAAAATGGTCATTTGCTTCAGCTGAGGAGCCAGCTTCTGCACGTAATCCACCAGCGCGTCATCCCGCAATGCCCCGGCATTCGTCCACATGATCCATCCCTGCTTTCTTGTTAATTTATGCGCCTTCCCCCACCGTCGACTGCGACAAGTATCGAATAATATTGTTGATCGTGGAAAAATGCTGAAAGTCCAGTTCCTCGTCATCCCACGATACGCCAAATTCCATCTCCATAGACAGCACAAGCTTGATAAACGTCATCGAATTGATGCCGAGCACAGACAAATCATCGTCCATGCCGATTGCATCCAGCGCACCCGGATCATCCACATTGTCCCGCAAAATCATCAACACCCGTTCCTTCAACTCATTCGACATTCCCATTCCTCCTTAGGTCGTTAGTAAATAAGAGTTCATGGCTGCCTGCAGCTGCAGCCTGAATTGCTGCTCCTGCCGGGGAAGTTCCTGCAATCTGTCCGCCAGTTTCTGAAGCGCAGCGGCATCGAAGACCGGCAAGTACAAGTACCGAACAACGCCTTTGCGAACTGTGTCCCAGCTTTTTCTCAGCCGGTCCGCAGACTGGACAAGCTCGTGATCCTCTCCGAGCAATTGTCTCAGCCGATACACCTCAACCTGCTTGCTGTTCATCACCTGATTCAGGAAATCGGCCCACTCCTCCACGCATGCACGCAAATGCGCTTCATCGGCAACCGCTGCTTGGAAATCGGACACAAATTGCGCAAGCACCGACTCGCTTTGTTCCTGTAGCGCCTGGCTTTCAGACAGCATAACGGCGAATGAACGGGCGCAGCTAGCCCGAAGCTCTTCTGGTTCCGCCATCCGGCCTTCACGAGTGCCGATTGGACTAATCAAGTAATGCGTAGCTGCATGCTCCCCGCTGCGGAAATACCGTTCATCAAAAGCACGGCAGCCTCGCTCCATATCTTCGTAGGAAACAAGCTGGCGGCGATACGATAAATTTTCCCGGCGGTCGTGCTCGATCACGAGAAATTGTCGGGACGGCGGATCGTACCCGTAAATGAGCAGCGTGTGGTCCATATGCTCCTTCCGGTAAGCGTCCTTGCGTATCGACAATTCAAAGGCGTCCACCCAGACGATGACCGGCCGGCCGGCCGCGATCTCGCGCTTCGCTTCTTCAACGAATTGCTCGTTGCCGCGCCTTGCGGCCAGCTGCAATCCGACCTGCTCGAACACAGCCTGGTCCGGGCGATGCGAAACATACTCCACTTCGTACCGGGTGCCGTTCTTCGCGAACACGATCAGATCATTCAGCAGGATCGGCAGGATCGATGCGCCGTAGTGACGCACGACCGGAAAGAGCGAATTGTAAAAGCAATTTTTGAAGAACACGTCATTGAACGGCTCAATCCCGGAAATGGCAACGGTCGTATGTTCTATAGCAACAACGCGGGCATAATCTGTCGTTCGCACAGTGGATGACGGTTGTGCCGCTGACGCTGCAGGTGCGCTTGCTGATGCGACAGCTGCCTCGGCGCCTCCCGCCACGTTAGCGGCACATTCTGCAGAAATGTACGCGGCCAGCCGCTGAATGCAGCGTTCGGCTTCAATCTGTTCTGCGCTCAGCTTTACGCCCAGCTTGGCCAAATCCGCTTCCAGCCTGATCGCCTGGATGGAATTGCCGCCTATTTCAAAGAAATCATCGTAAATATCCAGCGTCTCCAAGCCCAACAGTTCTCCCCATATCTGGCCGAGCAGTCGTTCCTCTGCAGAATACTGCCCGCTTGGTCTGCCTGTAAGCCGCACGGGCTGTTTCGCTGCGCTTCCTGTCTGCTCCCTTGCATCGTCCATCCAGCATCGCAAGCGCCGGAACGGATAAGCGGGCAGCCTCACTTTGCGGCCAGCCCTCTCCCCATAAAGCAAGCCCCAGTCGACATCAGCTCCCCGGACATAGTGCTCGCACAACTGTCGGCTGAGCGCAATGCGTTCCTGCCCGTCCTCGGCATCAAGCAGCAGATGAAGGATTTCGTTGGCCTTGCGGCTGTATTCCCTTCGCTCAGAAGGCGTAACTTCCCCTGGCGCCCGCATTTCTCTCGCTTGGGCAACTTCCTTGTGCGCGCCGATATAGCTGCCATCTGGTATGTGGACATTGCGAGCATAAGCCGCGAGCTTGTCTGCTAATTCCCGCTTGTCTTTTCCCGTGACAACGAGCCGATAAGCATAATGCCCTCTGCCTGTGCTGGCTGTGAAACAAATGTCCGCAAGAGGCTCTTCTGCTTCCCGAATGCGATTGGCGTAAGCATCTGCCCATGCCTGCAGCGATTCTTCGCACTTGGCCGATACCGGAAACATATAGGGCAGACTGTCAGCGTCGTCAGCCCGCAAATCCGCCGCCTGTGCATCTCCATCCGGATCGGGTGCCTCCTCAAGCACAACGTGGCAGTTAGTCCCGCTGAATCCAAAGGAGCTGACGCCGCAGCGCCGCGGATAGTCCGGCGATTCCCAATCGGCGAGCCGATCCTGGACGTAGACCGGAGTATCGGCGAACGGGATGCTGCGATTCGGACGGGTAAAATGCAGGGTGGGCGGCAGCTGCTTGAACCGCAGAGCAGCGATCCCTTTCAGCAAACCGGCAATTCCGGACAGGCCGTCCAGATGGCCGATGTTCGTCTTGACCGAGCCTATGGCGCAAAACTGCTTTCTTCTTGTATACCGTTGGAAGGCACGCCGGATGCCGTCGACTTCGATCGGATCGCCGAGTCGTGTCCCTGTGCCATGCGCCTCAAACAGCGCAATGCTTTCGGGATGCACGCCTGCATCCTCCCACGCTCGGCAAAGCACCTCCTCCTGCGCAGCCGCATTAGGCGCAGTGATGCCTACAGATGCGCCATCCTGATTCATGCCGCTTCCTTTAATTACGGCATAAATGTGATCCCGGTCGGCCAACGCTTGGTCCAGCGGTTTCAAGAGAAGTGCAGCCGCACCTTCTCCCCATACGGTGCCGTCTGAGCCTTCGTCGAAGGCGCTCGTCTGTGCGCGCGATGACTCAATCCCGATATCGAATACGCCCGCAACCGGCATCAGGCACAGCTTCACTCCGCCGGTAAGCGCCATGTCACAATCCCCGTTCTGAATCGCTTTGCACGCCGTATGGACCGCAACGAGCGAGGAGGAGCACGCCGTATCGATCAGCAGGGAAGGCCCGCGCAAATCAAGCAAGTAGGAGATCCGGCTGGCCAGTATGGATGGCGTATTGCCGACCCCGGCCATCTGGATTCGGGATGGCTGCGTCTTCGTGATATATTGTCCGTACAGCGGCCAATCGGCGTGACCGATATATACGCCGGTCCTGCTGCCCTGAAGCCTGCCGCCGCCGTATCCCGCATCTTCAATCGCGGACCAGCAGCTTTCCAGGAACATCCGGTGATTGGGGTCCATAAGGGCTGCTTCCATCGGCGAAAGCTGAAAAAAGTCGTAGTCAAACTTGTCTACTTCGTCCAGATAACCGCCAATACTATACGTGATCTCATCGGTTTTCAATGTTGTATGGGTCCGAATGAACGGTTCGCTGTCCCGGCGGCGATGAATGGGATATTCGCCGATGCACTCCCGCTTGCGGCTCAAATTGTGCCAGAATTGCTCCAGCGTATGGGCGCCGGGCATCCGCATGGACAAGCCGATAATCGCAATATCCTTTCGTTTTCCGGGCAGCGAGTCGGCTTGCATGGATTCGAATGATTCCAGAAGCGCAAGCGCAGTCTCTTCATGCAAGTCGCCTGCCGCTACCTTTTCAAAAATCAAGCGCGCCCATTGTGTCATAGCCCCACCTCCATATCCCGATATCGCGCGACAGCCTCATCCACCGACAGCTCCCGCTGCGACAGAGACTGCAGCAAGCTGCGAAGCTTCAGCCTGCGCGTGTCGAGCGGTTCCTTCTGCCCGTCTTCATCCGACGGGACCGGCTCTCCTGCATGAAGTTGTTCCCGCAAGTAAGCTGCGAGCTTGGCGATAGTCGGTTGTGAGAACAGATCAGGCACCCTAAGTACGCCTGGGTACAAGTTATCCAATTGCGCGTGTACATTCGTAATAAGGATCGAGTCGCCCCCAATCTCAAAAAAGTTCGCATGAATATCCAATTCCTCATAGCCAAGCACAGTGCGCCACGCTTGCGCAACCTGCAGCTCGATCTCGCTATAGTCCGCGTTCGTGCTCCCCTTAAGCTGAACCTGGTTTATCCCGCGTGGCTTCGATCGTTTGACTGCACGGGGGGATGGCAAGCGGACGGCGTCCTCGATCCAGCGCTGCAAGTCGGCGGACAGCCGGAATGGCAGCAAGTCTCCCAGACGAAACAGCGCGCTGGTGCGGTTCCATTCCCCGACATATACTTGCGGCAGTCCGCTGCGCAGCGCAACCTCGAAGCATCGGGCCGCCTCATCCGGAGGAAGGAGGCGAAACAGCTCCTTCTCTTCTTCAATGACAGCGCCTTCCGATAAGCCCGTATGATCCCAAGCAGGCCAATTGATTGCGATTGTCCGCTTGCCTGACGCACTGCGACGGGCGGCATATGCATCAAGGAAGGCATTGGCCGCCGTATAAGGGCCGGAGCCAACACCGCCCACTAGTGTAATCGCCGATGAGCAGAGGACGATGAAGTCCGGATTGTCCTCCTGCAGCACCCGTTCCAGCACGAGCGTTCCCTGTTCTTTGGCGCGCATGACAGCCTCCAGTTCTCCGCTGCCCAGCTTCCTGAGATAATTGCCTGCGGCAATCCCTGCGGCATGAATGACGCCGCGGATCGGCCCATGTTCCTCTCGCAGCTTCGCCACAACCGCTTGCATCTGCTCGCAATCCGCTACATCTGCCTGACAGCAGACGATTTGTGCGCCTAATGCTTCGAGTGCCTCGATTTGCGCCAGCTTCTCCCGGCTTTTCGGGCTCCGGTTGAGCAAGGCCAGCTTCACTGGAGCCTGGCCGGCCATATGCCTGGCCAATGCAAGGCCTATGCCGCCAAGCCCCCCTGTAATGAGATAAACACCGTCCGTGCGCCAGGTAAATTCCTCGCTCTTGAACGAATCGGGATCGAACGATTGGATACGGGCTTCATACCGGACTCCTTCACGATACGCCGCATGGTAAACGGCGCTGCCGGCAATAAGCTCGCGAACGAGCTGCTCCGCATCAGTCGCGCAATCTGCGTCGACCGTCCTGACCCGAATCGATGGATGCTCCCAATGGATGGACTTGGCGAAGCCGAACATGGCCGCATGCGCCGGATTCACCTGGGCTCCGCCTTCCCCTACAGCCTGCGCGCAATCCGCTACCAGACACAAATCCAGCTGTCGATTGCCGGAATCAGCAATTTCCTCCTCCGGCATAGCGCTGAACCAGCGCTGCAGCCCGTACAGCCCGCGTTCCAGCTGTATCGTCCAGGACGGCTCTCCTTGCAGGTCGTTCCCCCAACAGGCGAGATGTATGACCCTGCTTATACGCTCCTCGCGTATCGTTCGCCATAACCGACCTAGTGCCGCTTCGCCGCCATTCAGCAGTTCATCCCATTCGCATTCAAGAACGGCATGCCCGCTGCCCGCAAGCTTATGGAGCAGATCTGCGCCAATGCCTTGTTTGCCTTTGATTAGCAGCAAGCGATCCTTACGCGCATCTCCTTTTTGCTCCGGCAGAGGAGCTTCTATCCAGATCGGACGGTGAAACATCGACGGCTCCTTCTCGGCTGCATCCGGGAACTTCAGCCAACAGCGGTTCTCGGCGAACGGATACACTGGCAGGTGCAGCCTGCTGCGCTTCTCGCGATGATACAGCCTTTCCCAAGGCAGCGAAGCCCCGGCGGCATAAAGTCGGGCCAGCCTGTGCAGCACGCTTGCATCGCGTTTGCCGCTGGCCAGAAATTCATCCATCAACCGCATGGCCTCACTGGTAATATCCGACGGATGAACCTGCTTCGCAGATTGCTTGTCTGCTTCCCCCTTGGCTCTCGCTTCTTCCGCGGCGCGAATGCCAGTCTCCGAATAGGTCGTATAGCGAACTGACGAAGATGCTGTTGATGCCGTTGATGCTGTTGATGCAGATACAATCCGCTGTTCAGACGATTTCAAGCATCTATCCAGCTGCTCGAGCAGCTGGTTCCGATCTTCGGCAACGAACGCCAAACGGTGGGCATAATGTCCTCTACCTGTACCAAGAGTAAAAGCTAGATCTGCCAGACTGAACGTTCGATTTCGCTTGATCCAGCCCAAGCAGCCAGCCGCCAGCTTGCGCAGCGCTTCCTCCGTCTGCGCGGACAGCGCAATCAGTTCGGCTCTCGGCTCTGAATCAGGCAATCCCCCGGCTTCCCCTTTGCTTGCCGGTTCAGTCGCCGATGCTTGCCGCGAGTACAGTGGCATGCCGGATATTGCATCCGGCATGCCAATCGCTTCCCTTGCCGCCTGGGAGGCAGTCTCGGGCGCCTCCTCCAGCACGACATGGCAATTGGTGCCGCTTATGCCGAATGAGCTCACGCCGCATCGCCGCGGTCCTTCGACCGCCTCCCAGCGGCTTAGCCGGTCGTTCACATAAATCGGCGAATCCACGAAATCAATGTTCGGATTCGGACGAATGAAGTGCAGGGTCGGGAACAGCACTTGGTGCTGCAAGGACAATGCCGCCTTGACCAGACCGGCGATGCCGGCGGCGTTGTCCAAATGGCCGAAGTTGCTCTTTATGGAGCCAACCGCGCAAAACTGCCTTTTTGCCGTATAGCGGCTGAAAGCCAGCTGCAGCCCCTCTATTTCAATCGGGTCGCCCAGCTTCGTCCCTGTTCCATGCGCTTCCACGTATTGAATGGTATCCGGCGCAACGCCGGACCTTCGCCACGCTTCCTCCAGAACAGCCGCTTGTGCGGCCGCATTCGGTGCGGTAATTCCTGCAGAGCTGCCATCTTGGTTGATCGCGCTGCCCTTAATGACCGCATAGATTGCGTCGCGTTCCTCCAATGCCTTATGCAGCGGCTTCAGCACGACGACCAAAGCCCCTTCGCCAGTACCCGTTCCGTCCGCGTCATAATCGAACGTGCGGGTGCGCGAAGTAGACGACTCCACCCCTACCTCAAATTCCCGGACGGGTACAAGATGAAGCTGAATGCCGCCCGCTAGCGCTGTATCGCACTCGCCGCTGCGAAGCGCCTGGCATGCCAAATGCACGGCAACCAGCGAGGACGAGCAAGTCGTGTCTACCGCCAAGCTGGGCCCCTTCAAATCGAGCAAGTAAGACAGGCGGCTGGCAATAATCGGCCGGACGTTGCCAGGCATGGAAAGCGGCGCAGAGTCTGGATCGACTTCACTGATCATGCGCTTGTAATCCGCGTCCGAGCCGTAACCGAGATAGACGCCTGTGCGGCTGCCGCGAAGTCTGTCCCCTGCGTAACCGGCATCCTCCAGCGCATGCCAAGCAGCTTGCAGAAACAAGCGCTGATTCGGATCAAGCAGGCTTGCTTCCTTCGGCGAAAGCTTGAAGAAGGCATAGTCAAACTTGTCGATCGCATCCAAATAAGCGGCTTCCTCATAACGAATCCCGGAGGGATCTTTGCCGATGCTGCGCAAATAGCTGTCGATGTCTCGCTTGCGCTTGACCGGAATCGGCCGCACAGCATCCCTTCCCTCAAGCAGCAGCCTTGCGAGCTGCTGCGGCGTGTCCGCCTGCGGCAGCTTCAGGCCAATGCCGATGATCGCAATGCTGTTCCCATCGACCGCGCCCGGGCGCGCCTTGCCGTCCTGCCCCTCAAATTTCGAGAGATTGACCTTGATCGATGACAGTGTCAATCGCCTCACCCCCGGCCTTCCGTTCGATCGCTTCCCGATAAACAACTCTTAGCGATTCCGCATGCTCGCCAGCTGCCGACAGGATTTCTGTCAAGCGTTCCTGCTGTTCTGACACAGGCACCTGTTTTGTAAACATAATGAGCGCCAGCAGACAGAGCGCTTCCTTCATCTGTTCAAGCGCAGGCGGATCGCCCGTTTCATCCAGTCGATTCTGAAGCTCTTCCAACCGCCGATACGGGTCCAAGACACCGATCCGGTATTGCTGCTCATCCCAATTGCGGTTTCTGGTCGTCACGGCTGCAGCAAGGCAGCGTATGACAAGCGAGGTGCCTCCGTTTGCACTCGCCAAAGAATTGTCACAGCTCGCGGGGGCAGATGCCGCCTCTTGCCGAGATGCCGCAGTATGGCTCGCTGCGTTCGTCATGCTCACGCCAGCCTGCCCCAGTGCTTCCCGCAGCGGGGACAGCTGATCTCCCCGTTCCAGCGGCATGCACACAATGTGCGCACAATTGGCCTTCATGAGATTGGTCAACACGGTGCGCGGACCGAACTCAATCGCTGCCGCCACGCTTTGATCGGCCAAGTAGGCCATTGTCAAATCCCACCGGACAGGGGCTGTCATCTGCTTGGCAAGCAGCGGGACGATCTCCTCTTTGGAGCCGTAAGGCTTGCCGTGAACATTTGCCAGCACAGGCCAGTTCGGGTCGTGCACCGTGCAGGCTTGCAGCACTTCCAGCAGCTCCTCGGCCGCGGCAGCCATCAACGGACTGTGAAACGGCGCGCTGACCGGCAACGCTGCAGTCCGCGCGCCCAATTCTCTCAAACGCTCAGCCGCTTGCTCCACTGCCGCGCGATGACCGGAAATGACCGTTTGGTCCGGCGCATTGTAATTGGATATCACAACGCAGCAATCAGGACTTGAAATCTCCATGCACACCTGCTCTATCGCTTCGGGGGTGGAGTGGATCACCGCGCACATGGCGCCAACTCCGGCAGCAGCCGTCTGTTGCATTAAGGCGCCTCGCCGTTCAACTACACGCAGCGCATCAGCGAACGAAAGCACTCCCGCGCTGACAAGCGCGCTGTATTCGCCCAAGCTGTGACCTGCGGCGAATGCCGGCTCCGTTCCCACCTCTTCCCTGTAGACGCGGAGCGCAGCGATGCTTGCAGTCAGAATGGCGGGCTGTGTCACCGCAGTCTGTCGCAGCTGCTCGGCAGTTCCGTCGAAGCACAGCTTGCCAAGCGCATAGCCGAGCACATCGTCGGCTTCCTCGAACACTTCGCGAGCAGATGAAAACTGCTCGCACAACTCCTTGCCCATTCCCGGATATTGCGAGCCCTGTCCCGGAAACAACCATGCCAATCGGTTCATGCTCTTATCTCCTTTCCTTGATCCGGATTTCCGTGCGCCATGCGCAGACGATCAAGCCAAATCAAGCTTTGCTTCACCTGCTCATGCGGAACGCCAAAGTCGATCAGGCAGGCGATCTCGTTTACGCCTATTGCAGACATGGAAGCCACCATCGTCGAGGCTGTTTCCAGGGTGCCAATCAGCGAGCTGTTTTTGATATAGCGTTCAAAGGACATAGAGGCCAGCGTGCGGCGATGCTTGTCCGTAATCAGACTCGGGTCAATATCGAGCGCTTTGGCAACAGCCGCCTCGTCGTACAGCTCCGTATGCCTGAGGATGTATTCGATGAACGGCTTGCGGACAACCTCTCGTACCTCCTCCATGCATTCGCCAATGAATGTATGCAGCATCGCAGTGACCGTGCCCTCGCCCTCATGACCGGCTGCAGCCCGGGCTGCCCGGTACACGGCAATGTTCTCGCTCAGTGTCCGCTGATCAATCGCATAGAGAGCGGTGAGAATGTTGGCGCCGATCTCCCCCGCTTTCCGCCACGTTTCCACTGTACGCGACGTCGTAATCCAGATGGGAAGCCTTGCTTGAACCGGCTGCGGATAAATCCGCGCAGGCGTATCCTCGCCTGTAGCCGAAGGGAAATTCAGCGATTCCCCGCGCCACAGGCGCTGCATCGTCTCCAGACGATCGAAGAGCACCTGCTTGCGCGTTTCGAATACGTCCGGAGCGAACACATAATCTCTCGGGTGCCACCCGTAAGTGACCGCCAGGTCGACCCGTCCCCCCGATAAATTGTCCACGATCGACCAATCCTCGGCCGCACGAATCGGATGATGGAAGGGCAGCAGCACGCTTCCTGCGCGAATGCGGATACGCTTGGTCTGGGCAGCGATAGCTGCGCTTATTACCGCCGGATTCGGAAAGATGCCGCCAAATCGGTGAAAATGCCGTTCCGGCGTCCAGATCGCCTGAAAGCCTGCCTCATCAGCCAGCCTCGCAATCTCCAGCAAATGGTCATACCTCCCGCCACCAGCTGCCTCGCTGTCAGAGGAAAAGAAAAACAAACTAAATGCCATGGGCGCCTGTCGGAACTCCATCATCCACACCTCCTCTTGAATGAAATCCAGCTTTTTTCGGCGAAGCAAGCGTCAACTTCCATTTGCTGTCACAGTCCGCTCCAATCAGGGAAGCGGCATTTCCCTTCCGTTAGCTGTCGCAGTCCGCTCCAATTGACGAAGCGGCGTCTCCCTCCCGTTAGTTGTTGCAACCCGCCTCAATTGACGAAGCGGCCTCTCACTTCCGTTAGCCGTCGCAACCCGATCCAATTGACGAAGCGGCCTCTCACTTCCATTAGCTGTCGCAGTCCGCTCCAATTGACGAAGCGGCGTCTCCCTTTCGCTGACTTTCATCTGCCGCACGGAACCCCCGACCTCCCCCCTCCTCGCCTAACGGAACT